>NZ_JAWDKB010000003.1 GCF_032714495.1 Methanorbis rubei
GTAGTAGTAGTAGTAGTAGTAGTAGTAGTAGTAGTAGTAGTAGTAGTAGTAGTAGTAGTAGTAGTAGTAGTAGTAGTAGTAGTAGTAGTAGTAGTAGTAGTAGTAGTAGTAGTAGTAGTAGTAGTAAGAAAAAAAGAAAAAAATTCCATCTCGTCATAAGCAATGATCTCACGAAATTATTTCGTTGGAAGTTACCCGTTGATGAATATTTTTAAACACGAAAAATCTAAAATAATTCCTTTCCGTGCTGTTCACGTCTGCTCCGTGATGTTTTCTCCGTGAAAGCTCCGTGTTTTCTGTTTTTCCGTGGGCGGAGCTGCATGCGGCCAAGGCATCCCATCTCACCACAAACCGAATATGTTATATGACAACACGTGTCACTCTTATAGTATGATTCTTGGATTACCTGACATCACCGTCTACACCGTTGGCGGAACAATAGTTGTCGTCTTTATCCTCCTCATCGTCTGGGGCCTCACCTTCCCCAAAGGAGAGGAGGAATAACCCATGGCCCTTGCTCAGGAAAGCACATTCATCACCCTCGCCTTAATCGTCGTCTACTTTGTCGTACTGCTTGGTATCGGCATCTGGGCCTCCAAAAAGATCAAAAACTCTGAAGACTACATGCTCGCCGGACGAAGCCTCGGCTTCTGGCTCTTCACCCTCTTAATCGTCTGCTCCATATGCAGTGGAATGACGCTCGTCGGCAGCAGCGGATTTGGCTACACCTCAGGCTGGCCCGGCATCTGGGAACAGATCTTCGTTCCCCTCGCAGCAGTCTTCTGTATCATCTTCTTTGGATCCAAACTCAATAAAGTCGGCAGAGAAAAAGGATGCATGACCATCGAAGACTACTTCGCCGTCAGGTATGAAAACAATCGCGAACTTCGAGCACTCTCTGCACTTGCAAGCATCGCCGTCAGTCTCGTCTACCTCGTCGGTCAGTACACCGCCATCAGCATCGTACTTATCTGGGTGTTCGGCATCGAACACTGGCAGGCACTCCTCATCTCAGGAATAATCATCACCGTCTACACCGTGATCGGCGGACTTTACGCAGTATCATGGACCGGACTCGTGCAGGGACTCATCCTCATCTTCGGTGTTCTTCTCGTCTCCCCGTTCATTCTCAGCTACGCAGGCGGTCTCGAACACATTAATACTGTGCTTGCATCGATCGACCCGAACCTTGTCATGCCGGCATTCCCGAGTGCTTATGCCTCGTACGCCTACTGTACGCCTGAGTTCTTGTTCTCGTTTGGAATTTTATTGATAGTTGGACTTGCCTGTGCTCCCCACATCATGTCCAACGTCTTTGCCGCGAAAAAGGTCTCCTACTTCAAGTGGTCGCCGCTTGTCGCGTTCGGCATCTACCTTGTCATCATGTTCTTAGTCAAACTCTCCGGCATGGGAGTTCGTGTCATGGCAGAGGACGGAAAACTTGACATGATCACATCAGCCAATGCTCAGGACTTCGCTCTGATGTACGGCATTCAGGCAGCAGCCCCGAGCATCTTCATCACCGGATTGTTCGCGGTCATCGTTCTTTCCGCAGTCATGTCAACAACCGACCGACTGATGCTCACGGTTGGAACAGAGTTCTCCTGGAACATCTTCAAGACTATGCTCAAACCCAAGGCAAGTGAGAAACAGGTGGTCCTCGTCAGCCAGATTTGTGTGCTGATCGCAGCAGTTGTCTCCCTGATTCTTGCAATCAATCCGCCGGAGATGCTTGCCTTCCTGATCTGGGTTGGAATCGGTCTGATGCTCTGCTCGTTTGCAGTTCCGCTTCTCGCAGGACTCTACTGGAGACGTGCAACCGCTGCCGGAGCGATCGCGAGTATGGCTGTTGGTCTTGTTTCCGCAGTCGGTCTTGGCTACTACTATCAGTTTGTCGAGAAGCTGCCGATGCACTTCTCGATTTATGCACTGGCTCTCTCGATTATTACGATGGTTGTCGTGAGTTTTATGACCAAGAAAAATTCGGACGAGGCTCTCAACGATACCTATACCGGCCCGTTCCTGCACCCGAGAAAACTTACCAAATAACTTTTTTTAGTTCGATCAAATATCTTATGTCATTTCAGGTAAGAGTGTTTACCAATGATTCTCGGTCTCCCTGACATTACTGTCATCGCTGTTGGTGGAACCATTGTTGTCGTGTTTATCCTTCTCATCATCTGGGGTCTGACGTTTCCAAAGACTGAGGAGTGAGAAACTTTTCCTGCGTTTTTCTTTTTGTTCCCAGCCTCGGCGGCATCAATCCAATAGGACATATATGCAAGGACTGAACAAATATATAAGGAATTTTCATGACGCGGGTTGTAATCTCAGTTGGAGGATCGGTTCTGGTACCGACACTTGACACCCATCGGCTGATGGAGTGGGCAGACGCACTCAAAAAACTGGTCAAAGCCGATCATCAGGTATTTGCCGTTGTGGGCGGGGGTGGGGAAGCCCGCAGATATATCAACGTGTGTCGTGACATCGGGCTTGACGAGGCATCTGCTGACGAGTTCGGCATTTTAATCACCCGCATTAATGCAAGACTTCTCATCTCGGCTCTTGGCGAGTATGCATATCCGAGAGTTGCCGAGTCCTATATGGAAGCAAAAGAGTTTGCCCTGACCGGCAAGATTGTGGTGATGGGCGGCGTTACTCCAGGGCAGACTACTGATGCGGTCGCCGCATGTCTTGCGGAAGAGACCAAATCATCGATGATGATCAACATGACCGCCATTGACGGCATCTACTCTGCCGACCCGAAGAAAGATCCGTGCGCCGCCAAGTACGATACGCTCAGCCCGCAGGGACTGATCGATCTGATCATGAAAGAGAAACTCTGTGCCGGCAGCAACATGGTGATCGATCTGGTCGCTGCAAAAATAACCGAACGCTCCGGCATCCCACTCGTCGTCATCGACGGCCGCGACCCGTCACTCATCTGTCAGGCATTACTCGACGGATGTTTCTCGGGTACGATTGTCGGTGACAAAGTTGTCACCTTCCCGCTCTAACCTTTTTTGTAAATATTTTTTCCGTAGAAAAATATCATGTGAATAATATTTTTTGTATTTTGCTTTGCATGATGTTTCGTTTTTCTCTCATTATGATTCCATGCTCAATACATTTATCTTCGTTACTGTGCATAAGTAGCAGTACGAAAAATCGGTTTGACAAATAAAATCTGTTTCCGATGCAAGAGGAAGTATGCATGCATAATCCCAAACGACTCCTTCTCACTATTTTTATCGTGATTCTCATCCTCACCGCTCCGGCATGGATGTATTTTGGTCCATATGCTGTCCTCAGTTACTTCAATGGAGAAAAGCTCTATACTGTTTCAATCACCGGACTCGAAGATGCCAATATCACTGAGCAGGTAGAAATTCTTGTCCCGCTTCCGCAGATGCGCAACGAGTCAATGTTTCCGGACAGCATATACTCTCAGCAGTTTGACGGCTGGACATCTGAAGTTCGGACGACAGATAACGGTACTGTGTTGGCATTTCGATCAACATCCCTGCCGGTGAAAAATCTTGATGCAGCATTTCATCAGTCACACATCATTTCAGAATCCCTGCCCGACCTGCGTGGTTATACTCCTCCGCTTTCGATGCCGCCCGAGTTGGTGATGATTACCGGAGTTACCATAACTCCTGAGATAGAGAATGTTTCACTCAATCTTCTCCTCATTGCCAGTGTGAAAAAGACCACCGCCCATCTCCTGATTCCCTATGGCATAACCTATATCACCAAATGCCAAACAGAAGTATCCGGAGGATCAGTTGCAGAACCTATTCTTCTGACTCCTGTCAGTTGGGCCATTCCCTGGGATGTCAGCCCGTCTCTGCTTTATAATCCGCTATTTGTAGCCGATTTTCCAAGGCATCTGTCTTCTGGAAGATTCTTTGATTTAGATAATGAGAGGGGAATGGAGAACTTTTTCGAGAGCCGAACTCAGGTATGAAAAAAAATTATCCAATCGAAAAAAGATCATCACTGTTGGCGACAATCACTATCTTGTAAAAAACATCTGGACACAATTCCTGTTTCGTGTGGTTCGTGTTTCAAAAAATCTCAAAGCAGTACCACGTTGAAAAATAACTCTTCCGAGGTCGTACGTCACTTCACAGAATCACACCGCGTAACTCCTATTGAAAAAATTACTCCAAACAGATCTAAACGAAAAAAAAGAGGTGGAAGAGGAGTCACTCACTCCCCATCTTCAGCGAGCCAGGCCTTGTACTCCTCTTCGCTCGGCTTCCAGGAAGGCTTCTTCAGCTTCCGCAGAATCATCGGCGGCAGGAGAATAATTGCCAGAACTGCTACCAGCATACTGACCACATACATGATCGTCTCGTCCAGTCCGAACGCCGCACCATTTGTCTCCGGCAGAAGTCCGACCACGAAGGCAAAGACCAGTGTCACAAGAGCAACACCGCCCACAAGCCACATACCGAACTTTCCTCCCGGAAGTTTGTACGGACGCTCAACATCAGGCTTGGTCCTCCGCAGCTTAATGAACGCTGCGAACAGGAACATGTACATCACTCCGTTAATCAGTGAAGTCATAGCCGTTAAGACCCAGTATCCCTGATTAATCGAGGGGATTGCAATCATTGCGATCGCAAAGATTGAGGAAATAATTGCCTGGACAACCAGTACACCGGTCGGCATACCGTGCTTGTTCACCTTGCGGAAGATTGGCGGAAGATCGCCCGTCATTGCCGCTGGCTGAAGACCTTTTGCAGGACCGACAACCCAGGTAGACAGCTGAGCGATAACACCAATCGCGATCATAATCGAGACAGGGACAATCAGCCACTCAATATTGAACGCGGTGAACATCGCGAGGAACGTCTGCACAATACCTGCATTCAGGCTTACATCGGTCATCGGAATAACAACACCGACCGCAAGCGTACCAAGAATGGACATGATACAGATAATTGCTGCTGCAATAAACATTGCAATCGGATAATCACGCTTCGGATTCTCAGTTTCGCGTGCATGATATCCGGCCATTTCCATACCGGCAAACATCAGAACAAGACTTGCCGCAAAGGTCACCGTACTCATGTTCATCGAAGGCAGCATATTCTCTACCGTCGGCATACCAAGAGCGTTCGGATTGCCGAGTGCAAGCCAGACAATCATCAGCACCACAATGATGCCGATAGGAATCAGCGAACCAAAGAAGGTACCAACCGTTGACAGCGTGGTTGAGCTTCTCGCTGTGCTGACGAAGTTAAACAGAGTAACTCCCCAGAAACAGGCGAGCATCACAATTGCCATGTAGAGATGGTTGTCGCCAAGGTAGGGTGCGAGAATCGCGTACGCCAGCGTTGCCGCAAAGAAGGACACGACCGTTGGGAACCATACCAGATTGTTCACCCAGGAACACCAGATAGTAATAAAACTACCATCTCCCGGGTATGCCTCCTTAACCCAGGCGTAAATACCACCGGCTTTCGGCCAGGTAGAGGCAAGTTCAGCAGCAACGAGAGCTGTTGGAATCAGGAAACATACGGTAAACAGCACATACCAGAAGATCATGCTCCATCCTTCCATTGCCATCGTCGGGAAGTTCCTCAGACTCAGAACTGCCGCGACGTTGATCATGGCAAGGGAGATGACGCCAAGCTTCTTGTTGGTGCTTAATTTTTTCGCCGAGGCACCGGATGCGGTGCCTGCGGCGGAAGGTGAATCAGCCATAATTCAGTTACTCCTTTAAACAGTAGATGTAATACGTTCCATCAATTGCCTCTACTCCATGAGTGTCATGGGCAAATCCGGGGAACTTGCGGTCAAACTCCTGCAGGGTCTTCAGGTACATCAGAATCGGACCATCAGCTTTTCCTGCATTTTCTCCGGGCATCAGCATGGGAATTCCCGGCGGATACGGAACAACTCCGGTTGCAACAACACGGTTTGCCATTTTATCGACCGGCAGCTGTTCGACCTGGGACTTGACAATATAACGGTGGGCATCTGCCGGCGTCATAACCGGAGTCGGCATAACCGCACATGCTTCGTTCGCAAGCTGGGTCTGACGGGTGGATTTGATCTGTTCATGCATCTCTTTTGCGAGACTCTTCAGCGTCATGCCGCCGTAGCGTTCCGGATGGGATTTGACCAGGTCCGGCAGGACAACTTCGAGTGGCGTGTCTGCATCGAACAGACGCTTGAAGTCGAAGAGTGCCGACATAAGGGTTCCCCACTTTCCTTTGGTGACTCCCATCGAGAACAGGAACAGAATATTGTAGTCGCCGGACTTTTCGTTGATGATTCCCCTCGTGTCAAGGTAGGCGAGCACAACTGCTGCCGGAATACCAAACTCTGCATGGGTTCCGTCATCATTCATTCCTGGTGTCAGGATGGTGACTTTGATCGGGTCAAGCATTGCCCAGTTCTCGGACATCTCCGGGAAACCGTGCCAGGCATCTCCGGGTTTGAGTGTCCAGCAGCTCGGGGTTCGTGCGAGGACTTCGGGGTCTGCTGCTTCGAACGCGACCTTCTTGCCTCCGGGCATAGTGACCGTCTCTGGCTGCCATGCCTTGAACCACCAGTTGCCTGCTTTGCAGATGCCGAGTTCGCCGCAGGCCCGTGCCATCATCTGACGGAACCTGACTGCTTCATCGATTGCTTCCTGCATGAGTGCGTCGCCGCCCATGTCCATCATCTTGGAGGAGACGTCGAGGGATGCGATGATGCTGTACTGCGGAGAGGTGGATGCATGCATCATGAACGACTCGTTGAAGAGTGCGTGTTCGAGCGGCTGCTTTCCGTTCTTGATATGGATCATCGATGCCTGCGAGAGTGCGGCAAGCAGTTTGTGCGTGGACTGCGTGGTGATGACGGTCGGTCGGTCTGCTGCCGGACGGCTGTCGTCATGCATGCCGAATCTTCCGGCGTACATTTTGTTGAACTTTGCGTAGCCGTACCATGCTTCATCGAAGTGGATGGTGTTGACGGTCTTGCCAAGAAGGTCTTCGGCATGGACTGCGTCGTAACAGACACCATCATACGTGGAGTTGGTGACAACTGCCACGACCGGAGTTTTGTTCTCGGCTTTGGATCCAAGCGGGTGTTCGGCAAGTTTCTTTGCAAGATTTTTCGGATCCATCTCGCGTTCCGGGATGGGCCCTAAGATTCCGTACCGGTTTCTGGTTGGAATCATGTAAACCGGAATGCCATGGTCAAGGGTGAACGCCTGTTCGAGAGATTTGTGACAGTTTCTGTCAACAAACACGACTTCCTTTGGGGCGACTATTGCTCCCTGGACGACACGGTTTGAGGTGGAGGTGCCGTTCGTGACAAAGAAGGTCATGTCGGCGCCAAAAACTTTTGCAGCATACTCTTCTGCTTCACCGATCGGACCTGAGTGGTCAAGCAGACTGCCGAGTTCGCCGACCGAGATGGAAAGGTCAGAGCGGAAGGTCTGTTCTCCGTAGAATTCGTAGAAAAGTTTGCCGATCGGGGATTTGAGGAACGCAGTTCCTGCGGTATGGCCCGGGGTGTGCCAGGAGTACTCAAAGTCTTCGGAGAAGTCCATGAGTGCGCCAAACATCGGCGGAAGAATTGCTTTGCGATATTTGCGGGATGCGGATTTGACTCTTCCTGCGATGAACTCGGGAGTGTCTCCGAGAATCCATGCGTACTCGTCGATGGTGGAGAAGACGTCAAGCGGAAGCGAGGCGAGGTCTCCGGGTTCGGTGAGCAGAAAAATGCTGACGTATTTATTATGTTCCCGGATGAGTTTGATCAGATCTTTGGCACTCTGTGCTTTCCAGTCGATCATTACGCAGTCTGCCATTGCGCCATTTGCAATGAATCCGTCCTTGAGTCCTTCAAAGGTTTCGACACAGATCACGTTCATTTCATCATTTTTCAGATGATCAATGAGTGCCTGCATGTTACGTGCAAAGGCACTGCCGGATTTTGTGTCGGCCCCGATTATCAGGACGGACAGAGTATCTGTTGGTTCCATAGTTTTCACCTGTGATTTTACAACGTTTCTGGTTGTATGCTGAACTATTCTCTTTGTGTTAATAAAACCATATCAATCGTGACAAATTATGATGAATTTTTTGTTACATTGGATATATTTATATAAAAATTTCAGATATCATGCTGTATTTTTTGTCACGATGCATTGACATATATAGGGGTCAGCAGTGTTTGTACGGATTATTTTTTTGGAGAATGGAGGAATTCGTTTTTTTGTGAGATGATATTCTCTTCCGCGCAGAATCGGGAGTTTTTTTGCAGGAAAAAATGATTTTCGTCTGCGAGGGTCTTTGGCACTTCGTGACCCCTGGATGCAGGAAGGAGTTACTATTTAATTTCACCAATCGAATGATTATCCTACGAATGAATCTGGTGTCTCCGCCGTTTTCTCTTGCTGATATTCCGCACAGCCCTGGCTGTTATCTTTACAAAGACAGCACAGGGAGGATCATTTATGTGGGCAAGGCGAAGGATCTGCGAAAACGGGTGTCGTCCTACTTTCAGAAACGGGATCATGATCCAAAGACGCAGAAGCTGGTGCAAACGATTGCGGATGTGGAGTATATTGTTACCCGGACTGATGAGGAGGCGTATCTTCTGGAGAACAGCCTCATCAAGCGTCATCAGCCGAAGTATAATATCGATCTGCGGGATGCGAAGAGCTATGCATATATTGAGCTGACGAAGGAGACGTTCCCTCGAATTACGATTGCCAGAAAGGCGAAGGGTGCGGGACAGTTTTTCGGGCCGTTTGTTTCGGGGAAGGAACGGGATTATGTGATGACCGTGGTCAAAAAAACGTTTCGTCTTCGGTCCTGCAAGAGTATGCCAAGGAATCATCGTGCGTGTCTGCGGTTTCATATCGGAAACTGTACCGGCCCCTGTGCCGGACATGTGAGTGCCGAGGGCTACGCTCTCCAGTGTTCGCAGGCCGAGGCGGTGCTGAAAGGAAAGACTGCGGAGCTGATCGGTTCTCTGACTTCCGAGATGAATCAGTATGCGGATGCTATGGAGTTTGAGGCTGCGATGCGGTGCCGGGATGTGATTACTGCGGTGACGCATCTTTCGTCACGGCAGTATGTGTCGCGACAGAAGGATTATGATGAGGATGTGATTCATTTTATTGTTTCTGAGGGGACGGTGTTTCTGATGGTGTTCCATGTGTATAAGGGGACGCTCGGGGGACGCGAGGAGTTTATTTTCGAGGAGTCGGATGGGTTTTTCGAGGAGTTTCTGGTACAGTTTTACTCGGACCATCCTGCTCCAAGGGAGGTGATTGTGCCAGAAGCTGTGGATGAGGGGCTTGCTTTGTATCTTGGAACGATTGCGAAAAGAAAGGTGGTTGTGACGGTGCCAAAGATCGGGGAGAAGGCGAAGCTGCTGGAGCTTGCGAAGAAGAATATCGAGACGGTGCACTTCGGTGATGAGATTCGGGTGGAGGAGCTGCGAAAGGCTCTGCATCTTGCGGATGCTCCGCGGGTGATTGAGTGTTTTGATATTTCGCATCTGTCAGGGACCGATACGGTTGCCTCGATGGTGCAGTTCCGAAACGGTCGGCCTGATAAGAAGAACTACCGGAGGTTTCGGATTAAGACGGTTGACGGTATTGATGATTTTTCGTCGATGGCTGAGGTTGTGCGAAGGCGGTACTCGCGGCTGGTTTCTGAGGAGAAGGAGCTGCCTGATCTGATTTTAATCGATGGAGGAAAAGGGCAGTTGTCGTCTGCGAAGCGGGTGTTGGATGAGCTGGAGGTTGATGTGCCGGTGATTTCTCTGGCGAAGAGTGAGGAGGAGGTGTTTGTGTCAGGTGTTCCGTTCCCGCTGCCGTTTGGAAAGAAGACGCGGGCGAATATGTATCTGCAGGAGGTTCGTGATGAGGCGCATCGGTTTGCGGTGACGTATAATCGGTTGCTGAGGAAAAAGCGGGTGTGTGGGTGAGTAGAGGGGGAGGGTAACTTCTCAATGGTCAGGCAGTCTTATGGTAGATATTTGGTGTTCGGGTTGGTGATTTTCAATCAACATCTTTTCAAAGTAGCATCGGAGAATTATCCAAAATGGTTCTATTACTCTTGAGTACAATATCATCTCTCTGAATTCCAAGGAATTGGGTCTGATAAAGCAATTACCATGGAGCACATTCAGAGAAAATATTTAATGTTTAAAGAGCTCCAAAGTATCGGTTCCGTCCTCTGAATTATTGGAGAGAGTGAATCTGGTAATGGGATCACTTTGGAACAGAGAATGAATAATAAATGCGATAATATATTTCTTTCTAATTATGGAAATTCATTATTACCAAAATGAATGGATAATACTATAGAACTTGATTAGGGGTTGAAAAACATCATATGATAACATGGATCATGAAACGGATTACAAAACTGCTGGATAGAGATCTCGAAGGTATTGATGAAAAAAACTTACTCGATGAAGTGAAAAAACAGAGAGACACATTCTTTTTCCTTGTAGTGCTACTGTTGTGTCTACTCGTAATTTTTCTTACCGTATCGACATATTTGAACGAGGTCCCTGAATCACAAATTGAGAACTATTTCTCCACTCAGTATTCTAATGAATATTATCTGATGGCTGAAGAGGAAATTCAATCAATTCTCGTTAAATCAGAGACTATCCCTGATCCAATTGATAAACTTACAGCAATAGCCACATGGGAAATAGATAATTTTACAAATGATCTCGAATACCTGAAATGGAATAAATCATACAATGGAACACAGAAAATCAACGCTGACTACATCTATGACGAAGACGGAAGAATTCGTGCAGTTAGTGGAAAATATCAGAATGATCCGCATTGGATAGCATATCATAAGATAGGTGCTTGTGGGGAACTTACAGCTCTGTTTGGGTATGTGGTCAATCGTTCTGGTTTTGAGACTCGAAAAGTTTGGGCAGAGTATGCAGATAATTTCCAAAACCATGCATGGGTCGAAGTTAAGATAAATGGGGAATGGATGTATTTTGATCCGACAATTTACTGGAATAACCACTACAACAGAGAGAATATCACTCGGACAGAAAAATGGTACGGATCACTGGATGAACAGAATCTATGGGGAGTTCTGGCATTAGGTGTATATGATAAAGAGACAGGTAAAGATGTGTGCGCAGAAAGATATTATAATATTAACCAGGTGAATAGATGGATTGTTTGGTATTATGATATAACGAGGAAGGCTAATTATTATCTAAATGCATTATTGAATAAGTAATAGAGGTACACGTGCCTGCTACTTTAGTTGCTATCAGACTATATCTACAAATAAACACATAACCATGGAAGAAAAATTAGATCAATATTTGGAAATGATTTCTGCTCAATATGTGGAAAATGAACAGTTGTTATTGGCAAAAATTATTGTCAATGCTGAACATGACCTACAAAGTAGATATGATGTCTTAAGTGAATATTACGAATACAGGCTCCTATTATCCGTACCAAAAGAACTCTATTTATCATGTGTAAACGAAAAAAAAGAACTTGAAGATCAGATTCTCAATGACATCCAAAAATGTTCTCTATCAGACAATAGAGATATTATATCAGTCATGATCTCTATGATCCCTAGTGATGGTGATTGGAGAGAACAAACAGGCTTATTGCTCTCGGAGAATCCTGTTGTATCGCCATCAACCGAAGCAAGACTTTGGGGTGATTCTCCAATACATGTTTTTTTCAGTTATTCCAGTACCAATCTCCCATTAATACGATCAATAAAAGAAAAATTATCTGAAATGGGAATAAACCCCTTTGTTGCTGAGGATGATATTCAGCCATCAGAACGATGGGCAGATGAAATTCGCAGTGCTTTGTCTTCCATGCACATCATGATTGCTTTCCTTACAGAAGATTTTCACCAGAGCATTTGGACAAACCAGGAGATTGGTTTTGCGATTGCCCGTAAAATATCGATAATCCCAGTCGGTTTGGGTGCGAAACCCGAAGGATTTCTCTCCCAGTTCCAAGTCCTTACTTGTGATACAGAACAGATTGCGGATAAATTGTATCATAAATTTTGCCAATTATATCCAGACTGCTCTCAGAAGTTATTCTTGAATCTGGCGTTATACAGATTTGAACATGCAGGGAATTATGAATCGGCAAATAACGCAGCCCGTAGCCTATATTCTCACAAGAATCTTTCTGAAGACATGATAAAGAGGGTTATCAACGCGTACAACTCCAACGATCAGATTCGCGGAGCATACGAGATCATGAAGCCAGCATCAAACTCTCTATCCCAAATCATATCTTATTTACAGGAAGTAACTGGACGAGAATATCACATACATCATGGCATCCTCTCAATAAAAGAGTAATATAGTATTATGGCGAAGATATCATCATGACGAATGAGATCAGAGATGCCCTCTCCTCCTACGATACCACCTCTCTTCACAAAGAGATTGATCTCATTCAAAACTGTATCTCTCGGATGGCTCAAAACTCCTTTTTAATAAAAGGCTGGTCAATTACCCTTATTGTAATTACATGGGCAATACTTGGCAAAGAATCGGGATCCTGTCTATCTCTATTATTATTAATCATTCCCATTCTTGCATTTTGGGGACTTGATGGATATTTTTTGCGGTTGGAGCGAATGTATCGTAAAATGTATGAATGGCTACTTAAAGCTAGAATTGAGGAAAAAAATTTCACCAAACCATACGATTTGAATCCATCTCGATTCCAAACAGATGTTGCATCCTGGCTTAGGGTTGTGTTCTCAAGAACACTTCTTTCGTTCTATCTTACATTGGTTGTAATCGTCATTATTGGTGCAGGAATAATGTTTTGTATTTCATAAGGGAGTTTTCATGAAACGACAAGTCTTTTACAGTTTTCATTATGCAAACGATAGCTGGAGAGTGCAACAGATTCGACACATTGGTGTTTTTGACGGGTCGCCATTGCTCTCTGCAAACAAATGGGAAGAAATTAAACGCACTGGTGAATCCAATGTGAAGAAATGGATAAATGACAATCTCAGGATGCGAAGCTGTACAATTGTTCTCATCGGTGAGGAAACTTCCAACCGAAAATGGGTAAAATACGAAATAGAACAAAGTTGGAGAATGGGTAAGGGCGTAGTCGGACTTTACATTCACAATCTTAAGGATAGTAATGGTAAGGGATCGAACAAAGGTAAAAATCCTTTTCGCGGCATCATTATTGATGGGGTAGATTTGGAAGCAGTTGTACCTGTGTATGATCCTCCAGACACAATTTACTCGTCAGCATATCTCAATATACAAAACAATATTGAAGGATTGGTGGAAAATGGAATTAGTATTAGAAATGCATATGAATCACAAAAATCTCTGGTAGCCTCCAAACCGGTAACATGTGATAATAGTAACATAGTGACTGCCCTTGCTACCGCAAGTGTAGTCATCTTGGCTGGCCTTGCTGTTTATGCTTATCTAAACAAAAGACACGATGGTGCAACAGCATATCATTGTCCGTTCTGTGGTACTCTTGTTCCTGCAAAAAACTCACGATGTCCTGTGTGCCACTCATATTTGAAATATAGATAGTTTTCCGGACGGTCATCAATACTCGTAATTTTATCTAAATCTTTTTTCAAGCTCCACAATCCCCATCACTCCCCCATCCCTCACAGCTCCATAATCCCCATCACTCCCCCTTCCCGCACAGCCCCAACAACCTCCTCCACTCCTCCCCGCACAGCATCACTCAACCCCTCTCCCTCCCCCATCCATCCAGGCTGCACCCCGACAACCACAATTCTCTCCGCAGCATCCGCCAAAAATCGTACCAAATGTGAAAGCGCCATCATATGCGTACCAATCGCAGTATCATGAATCCTCTCCTCAGGAATCCTCCTAACCGATCCTGCCGGAAGCCCCATCTCCGCAGCATCCACAATCACCAATAACTCAGGATGAATCCTGCGAACCAACCCGGTAAAATTTTCCGGCGCCGTTCCGCAGTTGTAGGCAACAGCATCCGGCAGACCTGCTGCAATAATTTTCTCAGCAACAGCAGGCCCTGCTCCGTCATCACCATGCAGAGAATTTCCAACACCGAAAACAACAATCATATCAGAAAAAGAGTGCATCGACCGGGACTCGAACCCGAGTTTAGGCGTTGGCAACGCCTAGTGATAACCACTACACTATCGATGCAAGATTGCACTAACTACAATGACGTCTATGCATTAAAACAATTCGGTTTGTAAATTAAGAGCCGCAGCGTTTGAAAAATAAACTCAGCAGTTCCCTACAACCCTCTCCATAAACAAAAGAATGCGGCTGCAGTACTCACGATCCTTGGAAACATGCAAAAGATCACTTCCCTGTACCACAAAATGATCTCCTGACTCACGCAGCCAGAACTCAGCAGACGCAGGGGCAGCGTCCCGGAGACGCATCAGATTTACTGGCGGCACCTCGCGATCATACGCCGCTGCCGCAAACAACGCCGGACGATCACCGATATGTGCTGCTTGCAGTTTCGGCACTGCTGAATACACCACGTCCCCAAAATTCAGCCACAGAGCCGCACGCACAAACGGCCGTTCAATCTCGCAGAGGAAATCAGGGATCCCATACTCCTTCATCGTATCAGTCACCACATCCTCAAACGACGAGTACGCAGACATCGCAATAAGACCATTCAGATCCTCAAGCATCCCAAACGCCACTATTGCCGCGGCCCCGCCCATCGAAACCCCGTGCAAAACAATCGGCAGTCCCTCATATCTCTCCTGACTTTGCACGTACGAAACCACCGCAGCAACATCCGCCGTCTCCTCGTATCCGAGACACACTTGGCTGCCATCACTCTTCCCGTGCCCGCGAACCTCCAGAAGAACTGATGCATAACCGTTCTCCTCCATCAACTTCGCATGTCCGTAAAACTGCGTCACCGAAGGCTGATGAATTCCCGACAAATAGATGATCACAGCTTTCGGATTTTTTGGCGACACCTCAGAGATCCATACCTGATACCCGTCTTCTGTTGTCAGAAACTGTTCGTTCGAAGAAAGACCAAAATTTTCTGGCGAAAAAATCTGCTGCATCGGAGAATTACTCAGCTCATAACTCACATGTCCTGACGTCATCGCAGAAACAATCATCAGCGGAGGTACCGCGAGAACAAATAAAACAGTCACGACAATAATAATCGCAGCGAAAAAAATTCGCCTGCGTTTTTGATCCATAAAAAAATATTATTTAAAGAAGCCGCGCTTCTTTTTCTTCTCATCTTTTTGTGTCTCAGACTCAGAAGAACTCTTTTCCTTCTTCTCTTCCTTCGGCTCCTTTGCAGGTCTCTCCTTCGGAGCATTTCCTTCCGCTGCTAAGAGCTGCTCATACAACTCCCGCTCTGCTGAAGACAGCTTCTTTGGTGTTGCAATCACAATCCTCACCAACAGATTGCCGAAGTTTCCGCGTCTCCGCACTCCTTCGCCGGGAATCCTCAGACGTGTGCCGTAAGCAATGCCTGACGGAATCTTCAGAGACACCTTCTTCTTATCCAGCGTCTCGATCTCGACCTCGCATCCGAGAGCTGCCTGTGCCGGAGTAATCTCATACTGAGTTACCAGATCATCATCCTCGCGGTCGAACTTTGCGTTTGACGCGACCCGCACCTCAATATAGAGATCCCCGTTTGGCGCTCCATAGTCTCCGGCCTCGCCATAGCCCTCCATCCGAAGCCGCATCCCGGACTCAATGCCCGGCGGCACATGCACGGTAACCTTTCGCCTGACCTTCGTCCGGCCGGTTCCGTTACATTTTTTGCAGGCCGACTCAGGGATTTTTCCGCGCCCGCCACAGTTCGGACAAGGGGCAGCAGTCACCATCTGACCGAAGATAGAGTTTCTCACCTGCTTGATCTGACCGGTTCCGCCGCACTTCGGGCAGGTCGTTGTTTTCTTCGTCGTGCTTCCGGTACCATCACACTCAGGGCACTGCTCGGTGTGCATCACCTCAATTTCTTTCTGCGCACCAAACACCGCATCTTCAAGAGTAATCTGGATACGCATCAGCAGATCATCGCCCTGACGGGGGCCGGACCTGCGTCCTCCTCCCCCCCCGCCAAAGAACGAATCAAAGATGTCGCCGAACCCGGAGAAGTCAGCAGTATATCCACCGCCGCCCGGGCCGCCGTAGCTTCCCTTCGAAGCATTCGCGAAGTTTTCGTGTCCTAACTGATCATACTGGCGGCGCTTTCCATCATCCGACAGAACCGAATACGCCTCATTGATCGACTTGAACTTCTCCTCAGCTCCCGCGTCCTTGCAGACATCAGGGTGATACTTCTTGGCAAGGTTGCGGTATGCCTTTTTGATGTCCGTCTCCGTTGCCGTGCGGGGAACACCCAAAACATCATAGTACGATTCCGAACCCATATGTGGTCACCTGAAAAGAAGGGATTTAGTCCTTCTTTACTTCGTAGTCTGCATCAACCACGTTGTCGTCACTCTTGCCGCAGTCGCCGCTGCAGTCAGGTCCGCATCCTTCGCCAGCCGCACCCTGCTGTGCCTGCTGCTCCTGCTGGACCTTCTGATAGATCTTCGAGGTCACCGCAAACACAACTTCCTGCAGAGCATCCATCTTTGCTTTGAGATCTTCTGCTGGTGCATCATCTTTCGCGAGAACCTCTTTCAGCTCTGCTGCTGCTGCCTCAATCTTCTCCTTGTCCTCGGCATCGATTTTGTCAGCAGTCTCTTTATCGTTCACGAGTTTTTCTGCGGCATAGACAGCGTTGTCCGCATTGTTGCGGAGCTCAATCTCCTCGCGGCGCTTCTTGTCCTCTTCCTCGTACTGCTTTGCATCGTTGACCATCTTCTCGATCTCATCATTCTTGAGATCTTTTCTGCCGGTAATTGTCATCGACTGCTCGTGACCGGTACCGAGATCTTTTGCCGAGACATGGACGATACCGTTTGCATCGATGTCGAACGTAACTTCAATCTGCGGCATTCCGCGTGGTGCCGGAGGGATGCCGGTCAGCTGGAACTTGCCGAGGCTGAAGTTGTCGCGGGCGAACTGACGTTCTCCCTGCACGACATGAATCTCAACAGAGGTCTGGTTATCTGCTGCCGTGCTGAAGATCTGACTTTTTCTCGTTGGGATGGTAGTGTTTCTCTCGATGAGTTTGGTTGCAATGCCGCCGAGAGTCTCAATGCCGAGAGTCAGCGGGGTAACATCGAGAAGGACAACATCCTTGGTCTCTCCGGTAAGGACCGCTCCCTGAACTGCTGCACCAAGAGCAACACACTCGTCAGGGTTGATGTTCTTGTCAGGCTCTTTGCCGAGAAGTTTGCGAACCGTGTCCACAACTGCCGGTACACGGGTCGATCCACCGACGAGAAGCACATGGTTGATGTCGGATGCGTTGAGGTTTGCGTCACGCAGTGCCTGCTTGACCGGCTCGACCGTTTTCTGTACGAGGTCGTCGATCAGCTGCTCGAACTTTGCACGGGTTAAGTCCATGTCAAGGTGTTTGGGTCCTGATGCGTCTGCGGTGATGTAAGGCAGGTTGATGTTTGCCTTTTGCAGGGAGGAAAGTTCGATCTTTGCCTTTTCTGCGGCATCCTTTAACCGCTGGGTGGCGACCGGATCCTTTCTGAGGTCAACGCCTTCCTTCTTCTTGAACTCGTCTGCGAGGTAGTCGATGACTCTCTGGTCGAAGTCGTCGCCGCCGAGACGGTTGTTTCCTGCGGTCGATTTGACTTCAAAGAGTCCGTCGTCGAGTGTGAGGATGGACACATCGAAGGTTCCTCCGCCAAGGTCATAGACAAGAACGGTGATCTCGTTCTCTTTGTCAAGTCCGTAGGCGAGAGCTGATGCTGTCGGCTCGTTGATGATACGGAGGACTTCAAGACCTGCGATCTTTCCTGCATCTTTGGTTGCCTGACGCTGTGCGTCGTTGAAGTATGCGGGAACGGTGATGACTGCCTTCTTGACTTTTTCTCCGAGGTAGGACTCTGCATCGACTTTGAGTTTCTGCAGAATCATTGCGGAAATTTCCTGCGGCGAGTATTTTTTGCCGTCGATGTCGACTGCGTAGTCAGTTCCCATGTGACGTTTGATTGAGCTGATGGTGCGGGTCGGGTTGGTGATTGCCTGACGTTTTGCAACGTTTCCAACAAGACGTTCGCCGTCTTTGGAGAAGCCGACGACTGACGGCGTGGTTCTGAATCCTTCGGAGTTTGCGATAACGATCGGGCTTCCGCCTTCCATGACGGCGAGACAGGAGTTGGTTGTTCCGAGGTCGATACCAATTACTTTGCTGCTGATTTTATCTGCCATTGATTTCACCTGTATAATTTTTTATTGTTTTCCAGCCGAGACTGCAACTTTTGCATGACGGAGAACTTTGTCATGCATGAGGTAGCCGCGTATTGCTTCGTCCACAATCATTCCTTCGGGGATGTCGGAAGGGATGTGGGCAACCGCTTCATGATTGATTGGATCAAACTTTTTTCCTTCGGCATTCATTGGCTCTACACCGTTGCGGGAGAGGACGGAAAGATACAGTTTGTGTATCTGTTCAAGTCCTGCCCGGAGATCTTCGTCACCGCCTTTGAGTGCACGTTCGAAGTTGTCTAAAACGTCAACCATGTCGCGGGCAAATTTTTCGTTTGCATAGCGAACGGTGTTTTCTGCGTCACGCTGGTTTCGTTTTTTGTAATTTTCAAACTCTGCGACGAGACGGAGATACCGATCATTTGCTTCGTCACATTTTTTGGTGAGTTCTGCGATCGGGTCAACCGGAGTCTCTTCAACGGTAGTCACCGGAGTTTCCTGTTCCGCCGGTTTTTGATCTTCCGGGGTTGCTGTTTTTTTCTCCATGGTAATTACCTGAATACTTGTTACGACTAATTATTTGTATTGCGGTTCTATATAAACATTTGTTTTGTGAGATATTATGGATATTTGGCAGTTCGAGAAAAGAAGTTGTTTTGTGAGAATTCGGGGAAGTTCAGGTTTTGATAATAGTTACCAAAGGTAAGGGAGCGCAGAGGGTTTGTTTATGGTTTTGGTTTGCCGACTTCGGCCTCTGGATCTTTTTTGCGGTAGAGTTTTATGAGTTTCCAGCAGAGGAGAATAAGAGCGACTGCTGTTGTGACCGGGAAGAGGAAGCGAAGGCTGCCGCGAAAGATGTTGACATGTTCTGCCGGAATTGTCTGAAGCGGAGAGCCTTCGTATGCATGCATTTTGAGGATGGCGGTGTCGATGATCGGCATGCCGTAGGTTTCAAAGAATGAGCTGAGGAGAACGTCAGTTGCAAATATTGCAAGAAAACAGCAGGTGGCAACTGCTATCCAGAGCCTTTGGATTCTTCGTCCCATGATTTTTTCTCGGTACTGTTTGTGTATAATTGTTCTCGTGGAAAAGGATTTTGTTTGTGAGCGCTGCTCCGCCCACGGAAAAACGGAGCACACGGAAATATCACGGAAAAATAAACATCACGGAGCAGACGTGAACATCACGGAAATGAATTGTTTTTGAAAATATTCGCCACCGCGTAAACTCTATTGAAATAATTATTTTTGGAATCATTATTCATTTCCGTGCTGTTCACGTCTGCTCCGTGATGTTTTTCTGTGAAATTTCCGTGTGTTCCGCTTTTCCGTGGGCGGCTCATAAGTAAACAAAAGTGAACCCCGCGAGGTTTTATCACCGCATGCGTTCAACATTAGTACTGCATGACCGAAACGGCATCCCACAATATGACTGATTACGAGGAAACCTACTCCACGTTTTCTATTGCCGTGCCGGAGTATTACAACTTCGGATTCGACGTAGTCGATGCATGGGCGAAAAAAGATCGAAACAAGCTCGCCATGATCTGGACTGATCAGAAAGGCAAGGAGAAGTACTTCACCTTCCGCCATATGATGAATCTGTCCAATCAGATTGCGAATATGATGTTCAAGCAACATATCGGCAAAGGCGACCGCGTAATGATTATGCTGCCGCGGGTTCCAGAGTGGTGGACCTTTGCGCTTGCAGCAATTAAAATTGGCGCTGTGTTCTGTCCTTCCCCCTGCATTCTTACTCCGCACGATCTGAAGTACCGTATTAATCAGGGCAAGTTCAAGATGATCGTGACCGACTCTGAGAACGCGTGGAAGATTGAGGAGATTCTCCCTGACTGTCCGACGCTTTCGGTGAAGTTTCTGACCGATGGCGGACTTCCCGGATGGATAAACTATCAGACTGAACTTGTTCATCCTGCCCGTGCTTCAACCCGGCTCATTCCGCTGGCACGCACTGTCCGGACGAAAGCAACTGACCCTATGCTGATCTTTTTCTCGTCAGGAACGACCGGCGAGCCAAAGATGGTTTTACATACGCACTCCTATCCGCTCGGCCACATTGTGACCGGCAGGTTCTGGTATGATTTAACCGAACGCGATCTGCATTTCACGGTGGCTGACACCGGATGGGGCAAGTCGTCGTGGGGCAAATTCTATGGGCCATGGATGGAAGGGGCCTGTGTGTTTGTCTATGATTACCGCGGAAAGTTCAACGCAACCGAGCTTCTGCCGTTGATCGAGAAGTACGAGATCACGACGTTTTGTGCGCCGCCAACAATTTTCCGCATGCTGATACTTGCGGATCTGAAAGGTTTTGACTTCTCCGAGCTCCGCCAGTGTGTGTCTGCGGGGGAAGCGCTGAACCCTGAGGTGACGCGTGTCTGGGAGGAGGCTACCGGCAAGACGATCTATGAGGCGTACGGCCAGACCGAGACGGTCGCAGTTATTGGTACGTTCCCCTGTATGCCGAATAAACCTGGCTCGATCGGTAAGCCTGCACCAGGATGGTGCGTGCAGCTGCATGATGATGCCGGTAATGAGGTGCCGATGGGTGAGGAAGGCAAGATTGCGATCAAGACGAAGGATCCAAAACCGGTCGGTCTCTTTAAGGAATATCTGGATAATCCCGAAGCTACGTCTTCGGTGTTTGTGAACGGCTGGTATTATACTGGTGATAAGGCGGTGAAGGATGCTGACGGTTATTTCTGGTTTATGGGCCGCGATGATGATATCATTAAGAGTTCAGGATACCGGATTGGCCCGAGCGAAGTTGAGTCTGCGTTGATCGAGCATCCTGCGGTGAAGGAGTCGGCAGTTGTCGGGAGTCCTGATGCTATCCGCGGTGTGATTGTGAAGGCGTTTGTGGTTCTGAAGGATGGATGGAAACCATCCGATGAGCTTGCAAAGGAGCTGCAGAATCATGTGAAGAAGACGACTGCTCCGTACAAGTATCCGCGTGCAATTGAGTTTGTGGATGATCTGCCAAAGACTATCTCAGGAAAGATCCGGAGAGTGGAGCTTCGCGAACGCGAGATGCGGCGCTATCAGGAGTTGCATCACGGCGACTCTGAGTAAGGATTATAATAATTTTTTTTTGAAACGCGAATCGCATGCCTGCGGCCTGCTCACCGCTTCGCGGAATAACGCGAATAAAAAAAATCGCCAATGACGATTTTTAAGGGATTACCAAAATTATTTTGTGAATATTTTTCGTTGTGGTGATCATGCGATGAATTTTTTGAAAAATTATTTTGTGAATATTTTTTTGATGTGGTGATCATGCGACAAATTTTTTTGAAAAATTATTTTGTGAATATTTTTCGTGGTGATGATCACATGGCGGATTTTTTTTTGAAAATCTGGTAGTAGTTTTTGCTCTGTAAGTTTAGGGTTATACTCAGAAACAATCTGGAAAATGTTACGCACTTTAGGGTTATAACCCTAAAGAAATTTCCAGTATCACCAAACATTTTGCCCATAACCCTAAACATTTCTTCCCCAAAACGTACACGGCACCCCGATCCCGCACTTGCCGCACACATCACATCCCGGATACACCGCCTCATTCTCCATACACATCATAAAACATCGTTGCCGATCAAATCCTTCCGGCGAAAGCGCTCCCGCGGGACATCTCTCAAAACACTTCCCGCACGTTCCCTTCTGCTTGTAAAGACACAACTCCTCTTCAAGAGGAACATCAGGCTCAACCGGAATACTCGCCGCAAACGAACTCACTCTTCCGCAGCATCCCATCCTCGTAATCAGCATATTGTTTACCCCGAACGTTCCAAGGCCCGCAAGCACCGCAAAATGCCGATGAGACCATCTGCTTATGAGCAAATCACCGGAAAATCCTGCTGCCTGCCCCGGCAATGCAGCCTTTCCCCCGTTTCGTTCAATCAGCTCTACCAGATGATCATTCAGCTCAGCAAACAGTTCGTTCGTCTCAGAATACGCCCGTGCCCATTCAGGTGATGCGGCAGTTCCCTCGCGATTCGTCTCGGCGATAACTTTTGCGAACGGCAGAAAATATACCACAACCACACTCGCATCAGCAAGAAGATCTTGCGGCATCAGATGATTCAGTGACACGGCCTGCTTCAGACTCTCTATCGAGGGGCTCTTTGCATCGCAGAATCCGACAATTGGCTCGCCCCATCGTGTGGCAATGCCGGAACGTTCTTCGTAGTCTTTGACAAACCTGCCGACCGCCTCCGTAATCATCTGCTTCATAAATACTGATTGATGAACCTGATATCACAATAAGGATATCGAAAAAAAGATTAGAAGTGGAAGTTCTTCTGCACAATCTTAATCGCACAGAAATCGCCGCACATCGTACATGCATCCGTATCAGCAGGCATTCTTGAGTTGCGGATCTCCTTTGCCCTCGTTGCATTCAGAGCAACCGCATACTGGCGGTCCCAGTCAAGATCGCGTCTTGCATGGCCCATCTCCAGATCCAGCTCGCGGGTTTTCGGCAGCTTCACCATATCGCCAACGTGAGCCGCAATGCGGGAACTGATCACACCCTCATACACTTCCTCAGCGGTTGGCAGGGCAAGATGCTCGGCAGGCGTCACGTAACAGATGAAGTCTGCACCTGCTGCGGACGAAACAGATGCTCCGATTGCCGCAACGCGGTCATCATATCCCGGAGCAATGTCGGTCACGAGCGGGCCGAGCATATAGAACGGCTTGTTGTTGGTAACCCGCTTCTCCAGCTGCACATTGGTTGCGATCTCATCGAGCGGAATGTGTCCGGGTCCTTCCATAATACACTGAACGCCTGCCGCATGTGCCTGATCGGCGAGCTCGGCATTGATCAAAAGCTCCTGAATTGCCGCACGATCGGTTGCATCATGACAGGCTCCTGCCCGCATACCGTTGCCGAACGAAAGCGTGACCTCGTGCTCTTTTAAGATCTCCACCAGATAATCGAATCTGCGGTAGAGCGGATTCTCCTGCTCGTTGTGCAGCATCCATGCGGTCATGAATGCGCCGCCACGGGAGACAAGGCCGCCGTGACGTCCCTGATTCTTCAGCCGCTTCACCGTCTCGTAGTTGATTCCGGTGTGGATTGCCATGAAGTTTGTTCCGAGTTTTGCCTGTTCCTCAGTGATCTTGAACAGATCATCCTCGTCCATGAAGACCACGCCGCCTTTCTTGCGTGCGGCCTCGATGAATGCCTGATAGAGAGGAACCGATCCGACCGAGAGCGTTGTCGCTGCAATGACGCGGCGGCGGATGTCAAGGAAATCTCCACCGGTTGAAAGTTCCATCAGAGAATCTGCGCCGGCAAGCTCTGCCTGTCTGGCTTTTTCGATCTCTGCTTCCACGTCCACGATATCTGAAGAGGTTCCAAGAGACGCATTTACTTTGGTGCGAAGACCCGAGCCGATACCGCAGAGCTTTACGTTCCGGTACGGGCTCATCGGAATTACAATATGTCCGCCTGCGATGCTGCGGCGGATGAAATCCTCGGTCACTCCTTCGGCTGCCGCAACGACCTTCATCTCTTCGGTGATGAGGCCGCGTTTTGCGTCTTCCACAATTGTCATGGATAGTAATCAGCAGAGATGTAATATAAATCTATTTTATATTAATTAATACAAATACAATTTAATTTGTGATGCGGGCAAGTGGGGGCGATATCAGAACAAAATATACGAAGTAATTGGTAAATTAGAAAAGAGATGTTGTGCTGGATGTGGGTTTTTTGATTGTGTTCACAATCGAACTTGCGTTCACTTGTCCATCAATCGGTCGAAAAATTTCGGCGTGCGGTGTCCTTCCTGCACATCCACACGAATATAGCCGGGGTTTGCTGCGTCAAGAACTGCGGGCACGATTACTTCTGCGAGTTTGTCACCTGCAATTTCGCCAGCGAGTCCGCCGAGTGTTGCCCCGATATATCTCCCAGTTGTTTTTCCTACAGCTCCGCCAACAATAGGAATCACCGAACCTGCAAGCCCGCCAATCTGTTTTCCGGCAAATCCACCTATTGCCGAACCTGCGGCAACTGATGCAACCTTAATTGGCACCGCCAGATCTGCCGAGAGTTTTTTCATAATCTTTCTGTTATAAGTGACGTCTGCATATATGTTTGCCGATAAACATGATTTTGATCATTCGTGATTTTTGAAGAGCGGAGACGAATATGGGGATGAAAGGCAGAATTAAATTTTGAAACGCGAATAGCACGAATAGCGCAAATAAAAAAATCGCCATTGGCGATTTTTATTCGTGTTATTCGCGTTTCAAAATCTCACCTCCTCTGAAAAGCACATCTTTATATTGTTCACAGTGAGAATTATTATCATGGTTAAAGTCCCCTGTCAGGAGATCGTATGGGACATCATCCCTGCGATGCAGGCAGCTCTCGCCGCAGAACTCGTCAGTCGCGGCGTTTCGCAGATCAATGTTGCCAAGGCCCTGTCAGTGGCACCCTCCGCAGTCTCTCAGTACCTCTCCGGCAAACGGGGATACAGGATCGTCTTCGATGACGAGATCAAAGAACTGATCGGCAAACTTGCCGAGGATATCAATAACGGCACCATCACTGAAAACGAACTCGGCGACAAATTCTGTTTCATCTGCCGGCATCTTCGCAGCGATGAAGGCTGCGGCGGCCCAATCGAATGACAATTTTTTCCGGTCTCCTGCCTGAACAGCCCTTTGCCCTGACCGTCAACGGCAGAAACCTTCTCTCAATCCTTATGATGCCAAATGATCTCGAAGAGTTCGCTTATGGCTATCTCGCAACAGAAGCAATCATTCCCTCTGACGAGATCGAATCTGTTATGATCGATGGACAGACAATTGGTGTCCTCACCACAAATCCGTTCAAAGTTCTTCTGCCCAAACGTGCTGTAGTTTCCGGCTGCGGCGGAACCGCGTCCTATCTTGATCCGGCAAAACTTCCGGTCTTGGGAAAAGGAATCACTGCTCCTTCTTCGCTGCTTACCGCAGATTTTCCTGATGACATTCTCTCGCTTGGCGGCTACTCTGCTGCCGCACGATTTCTGGATGGAGAAACCTTCCTTGCATCCGATCTCAGCCAGCACACCGCTCTTGACAAAGTCACCGGCCTTGTTTTGAAAAATGGGCGTGAGCTAGCTGATGCAATTCTTCTTCTCTCAGGAAAAGTAACTGCGGATACCGTTCGAAAAACACTCAACGCAGGCTATTCAGTTCTTGTATCTTGCCTGCCGCCCACAGCTCTTGCGGTTCAGCTTGCTGACTCCTGCGGTCTCACACTCATGTGTTTGCCGAAGAAGGTTTACACGCACTCAGAACGGATCAGATAAAAAAAAGATTTAGTAAGTGTAGGCAATCGACACTGTTGCGGTTGTCTTCAGCTCACCAGACTGAATCTGAGTCTGTGCCGAACCTGCCATACTGTCTTTTGCCATCGTTGCCATCTCATACGTAGTCGGGTAGGAGACAGAGTATCTGCTCTGATCGATCTGAACGGTTCCGGTTGAAATAATTCTCACATTCAGTGCAGATGCAACAGCGTCCGCATCAGCACGGGACGACTTTACTGCGGAGATGAGAGCATTGTTGCGTTCGGTGATCTGCTTTTCATTGGAAAGTCCAAACTGCAGACTGCTCACACTGTTTGCACCTGCTGCGACCGCTGCATCAATATAGTCGCCAGCTTTGGACACATCATACGAAGTCATCTGAATCGTGTTCGTAACCTGATAGACCTCGGTTCCGTTCGGCCACTTGCCGGGATTGTACTCACCGATCACGTACGAATAGATATTATATCCTGTAGTCTTCAGATCCTTTTCTGCAATGCCTGCACTCTTCAGTGCAGCAATCACTGCTGAAGATGCCTGGGCATTCTGCTGCTGTGCAACTTTTACATCAGGATCGGTTGTCTGGACCGAGAAGCTGATCGTAACTTTGTCAGGAGTTGTTACCGACTCCCCGTATCCTGAAGTGAGAATCACCCGGTCGGTCGGGGAAGTTTCTGCTGCTGCGGGAATCGCACAGAGGGCGAATACCGCAAACAGCAGAAGAACTGCTATCGTAATTTTTTTCATTTGTATCAGAAAAGTAATTGCCCCCAATCCGTCATATAGCTATCTTAAACTACCAAAATAATTGAAGTTTAGAAGAATCAGGTCAGAGACCCTTCTCCGGCATATTGAGAATACGAACCTCCCGCTGCGGGAACGGAATCGTGATGCCGCGTTCGCGAAACAGTCGGTCAACCTCACAGTTTACCGCATCTATTGATGCATAATAGTAGAGAGGCTTTGATGCGCAAATAACCAGCTCAAAGTTCAGACTGGAGTCGCCAAACGACAGAAAATTTGCCTGGGCCGGCTCGTCACGCGAAAGGTACGGAGTTGTGGAAAAAACATTCTCCACCGCGTCCTTCATCGTCTGCTTCACCAGAGCAACATCCGAACCGTAAGCAACTCCGATCTTCAGCCGAATCAGCATATAATCCTGTGGAGCTGAAAAGTTGATCACCGAATCGCCTGCAATTTTTGCGTTCGGAATGGTCATCAGCTGGGAGTCGAGTGTTTTAATTCTCGTACTTCTCGGTCCGATCTGGAGAACTTCGCCAAACTGTCCGTCAACTTTCACCCAGTCTCCAACACGAAACGGTGTGTCAAGGTAAAGGACTACTCCTCCGAAGATGTTGCCAAGCAGATCCTGAGCTGCAAGGGCAACAGCGATGCCGGCAATTCCTGCGCCGGCAAGAAGCGGAGTGATGTTGATCTGAAGCGTTGCGAGCACCATCATTATGCCAAGACTCCAGATGACGACGCGTAAGGAGAACTTCAGGATGGGTCCTACTCTGCTTGGTTCATGCTCTTCGTGCGGGAAAAAGTAGTCAACCGCACTCATACTCATGCGGTAAACCGTCCAGACCGCAAGCAGAACGATCACTGCCTGATAGTATGTGGCACTGATGTTAAGGAGTTCGGGCATGTAAATATGAAACGCGACGTACGTCGTCGTGGCGAGAACGTAGCCTGCGATTGGATAGCCGAACGAGCTGACGATGAATCTGGCGATTCCGCGATGAAAGTATTTGGTGAGGATGCGTGTGGCTACTGCTATACCGATTGCCACAACGATGCCGATGACAAGTATTCCCCCTCCCATGAAGAGTTCATCAAGTTCAAGCATATTTAATTCATTAGCCCCCGCCTCCCCTAATACCTTCGCCCCGTGTCAATGGGTATTTGTGGTTTCAGGCCAAATACTATCATTACGTATGACGGTCGGAACTGATATGGCGAAACTCCTCGCTGAGGTGGTTGATCGGGATATCCGGATTATGCATGTGTGCGGTACGCACGAGGCAGCGATTGCAAAGTACGGCATCCGGTCTGTTCTTCCCCCGCAACTGAAGATTGTGATGGGGCCAGGGTGTCCGGTCTGCATCACGCCGCAGGGAGAAATTGATGCTGCCTGTGAGCTTGCGGAACGCGGCTGTATTGTTGCGACGTATGGTGATCTGCTGAGAGTTCCGGGAACCAAAACTTCTCTTGAGCAGGTAAACGGCGATGTCCGGATTGTGCAGGGAGCGGCTAAGGCGGTGGAGATTGCACGACAGAATCCTGATAAGGAGGTTGTGTTTATTTCGGTCGGTTTTGAGACGACTGTGCCAACGGTTGCGGCTATGCTTCTTGCAGATCCTCCGAAGAACTTCAGTATTCTGGTGTCTCACCGTCTCGTGCCGCCCGCAATGAAGTGGCTGATGGCACAGGGTGAGGCGTCGCTTGATGGTTTTATTCTTCCGGGCCATGTGTGTGCGGTGATGGGGTATCATGAGTATGAGGCGTTTCCTGTTCCGCAGATTGTGGCAGGGTTTGAGCCTGAGGATATTCTGCTTTCTCTTCTGATGATCTGCCGCCAGGTGCAGAACGGGGAGGCGAAGGTGGAGAATGCGTATCCGCGTGTGGTTACCCGCGAGGGAAATGTGAAGGCCCAGAAACTTATGCAGGAGGTATTCACGCCGACGGATGTTGAGTGGCGTGGTTTTCCGGTAATCCCGGACTCGGGTCTTGCGCTGAAGCCTGAGTTTGAGATGTTTGATGCCCAGAAGAAGTTTGATCTGGTGTATGCGAAGGTGACGAAGAATTCGGGATGTATTTGTGATCAGGTTCTTCGCGGTCTCTGCGATCCGTCAGACTGTAAGCTTTACGGGAAAGCCTGTACGCCTCGTGTTCCGATTGGCCCCTGTATGGTGAGTCATGAGGGAGCATGCCGGATCTGGTATCAGTATCAGCTGAATAAGCAGTGACCGTGCCGGCTCTGATGTAACCGCAGTATGCGGTTACAAATTCAATCGTATTCTGCGTCTTGTTTTGGAAATTATTCTGTATCTGTTGATTTTTATTTTTTGTAGCCGATGTTTTGCTATTGTGGTTATTGGATTTTATTTTCTGATAAGAACAATGTCGATTTAGCGGTTACAGAGGTTACAGTTTTGATGAAATTCATTTTTTCGAGTTTAATTTTCATTTGGGAATGTAATTTGCCGAAATTTTGTAACCGCATGTCAGGTTACAGGTTTGTTCTGGCGGGGTTAATTACGAAATGTCTGATGATACCATCTTTATTTATACTGACAAGGTCTATAGTATAGAGCAAATTCTTTTCATGCACTTGTAGGGTAGCGGACATCCTGGAAGCCTCCGGAGCTTTCGACCCGGGTTCAAATCCCGGCAGGTGCGTAGTTTTTTTTTTGGTATTTTTTCTTAGGTATGTGATTGTAATTGCGACTGCCGCAATGTATTTGATTTCAGAAATCGAAAGATACCATCATGATGACTGAAGCTGTCACCGTTACCCTCAGCCCGGAAATTGTGCGTATGCTTGACGTGTTCAGGCAGGAAGAGGACTCCGGCTATGAGGAGGTCATCTCACGCGTCCTTGGGTACCTCACGGATGCAGACAACTATGTCACTGACGAGGAAGTGCAGGAAATTCTTGCAGCAATTGCTGAAGGAAAGGAAAAAGGATCTTTTTCATCTCAAGAGATCAGAGCGATGATTGAGAACAATCTCGCATGACAAAGATCTATTCTATAGAATATTATCCGGCAGCCCGTAGATTTTTGCAAAAACTTGACCCTCATCTTGCTCTGCGTCTCTATGAAAGTATTGAAGAGATTCGATTTGATCCCTGGAGCAAAACCGTTCCTCTTGTGAATATGGATGATCAGAGAAAACTTCGTGTGGGTGAGTACCGGATAATTCTCACCATTGATGATGATCGAATCTTTGTTACTGTCGTAAAGATTGGTCATCGCAAAAATATCTATAAATAATTCAGTGCTTCCCACATCTCAAAAATAATTACTCCTTCCCCACGATCTTATCCTTCACCACTACAGAAAAGATCACCACCGCTATCGCACAAATCACACCAAACGCACCGGTCATGTGAAAGCCCGGCAAAAACTCATCAGCAGTAAGAAGGCCCACAGCCACATTCGCCGCTTCCGGAACCGCCAGATTAAACACCAGAGCATACAACGCAACCCCCACAACCATACCGCTGTACTGGGCAAGCATCAGAACAACCGAACCGGTCCCGCCTTCCCCTTCCGGCGCATGCTCAATCAGTCTCGCACTGGACGGCCCGCCGGAAATACCAAACGTCAGACCGGAAAGTACCATCAGTAAAAGAATCCAGAAGAATCCATTCTCCGGCATCATCACTGCCATCACCAGACAAAATGCCACGCGAACAACTCCTGCACCAGTCACCAGCCAGCGCGGGCCGATTTTATCGGAAAGTGCTCCGGACGGAAGTCCGGTTATCGCGGTAAGCACGGAACTGATCAGAAGAACCATTCCCGAAGCCGCCGGGGAAAGTCCGAGAACGATTGACATATAGAACGGAATGATGTACAAAAATCCCGCGTAAATAATACTGATCAGGAAATACGATGCGGTCACGAGCGTAAAGGGCACAGACCGGAAAATTTTCACCCGCAGGATTGGCTCCTTGATTCTGAGTTCCCGAACAACAAACACCACTGCAGAAATTACAAAAACCGCAGCACAGAACAAAATCTCAGGACTCGTCCAGCCAAGCGGTGCTCCCCGCTCCAAGAGATAGATCAGTGACGCCATCGCGGTAAAGATCAGAACCGCCCCGGCAAGATCGAACTTGATCTTCGGCTGCCGCACAGCTTTTGGAATAATGCGGAGACCAAGAATGACTGCCGCAATGCCGACAGGAATATTGATGAAAAAACACCAGTGCCAGGAGAGGTACTCAGTTAAAATTCCGCCAAGTACCGGACCAAACACCAGAGCGATCGCTCCTGCCGTTGCCGTCATGCCCATCCCCATTCCCCAGTGACGTTTCGGCATTAACCTCACAACCAGAAGCGGGGCGGTCACCGCAATCATCGAAGCGCCAACACCCTGCACTGCCCGTGAGGCGATCAGCATGTTCAGGTCAGGAGAAAGGCCGCAGGCAACTGATCCTGCTGTGAACACCACAAACCCAAGGCAGAAGATCTCCTGCAGTCTCCCGTGATCCGCAATCTGTCCGAACAGCGGAATAAGGCCCACGAGAAATAAAAAGTAGGCCATGATGACCCAGGCCGCAGTCGACATATCCACGGAAAAACCTGTTGCGATTGTTGGCAGGGCGATGTTTACAATCGAGCCGTCGAGTGAGTCGATGAAGACCGCGAGAGCTATCACTGCCAGCAGTTTTTTCAGATGTGAACTGTCCGTAACCACCTGATACATGAAATATTCTCAGGGAAATGCCTGGTCTAAAGCCTCGGTCTTGTAGCTTTTGTGCAGCTTGTCAGCCCAGGGAATTTCCCGCATGGAACCGGTAGCCTTTGCCATCTCAAAAAATGCCTGAGCGTCTGTTGCGTTCTTCATCATCAGAAGAGCATACGCAATACCCACCCAGGCATCTCCGTTGATGTTGCGAACTGCGAGTGCTCTCGTGTAGAGGCGGATTGCTTCATCGTACTGACCAAACTTTGTTGCTGAGTCAGCAATTCTTAAGAGAGTCGGGAAGTCCTCGTGGGCAAGATCCGCAGCTTTCTCGTACTCGGCAACACCTTCACGAACGTTACCGTTCGTGATATTTGCCGAGCCAAGAAACATGTGATACCCGGGATTTGCCGGATCAAGAGTTACTGCCTGTGCATACATCTCGGCCGCTTCCTGCCAGAGTGAGATGCGCTTGTAGGCTGCGGCAAGTTTTGCGTAGGATACTGGAGTCGGAGACCGTTCTATCTCCTCTTTTCTGAGTCGAATCTCTTCAACGATTGCCTCCATTGAGTCGGCCTCGCGTTTGAGATGATGAAGAATTTTTCCTTTTCTGTGGAGAAGGTCTGCATTCTCCGGATATTTTGAGGAGAGCAGCGTGTAGTACACGAGTGCTTCATCGTACTTTCCAAGATATGCAAGCATGTCTCCGGCCTTTATGAGATATATGATATTGTCCTCAAGGCCTGCGGCTTTCTCAAACCAGAGTTTTGCCTCTTCATACTGGTGGACTGCGGCAAGAGCGTCTCCAAGCTCTGCCATGAACTTCGGATTTTCCGGCTCAAGGTCGGTTGCCGTGCCGAACGCATCGATTGCATCGTAGAACTGCTGATCCTGTATCAGCATTTTTCCAAGGTCGCACCAGAGGCCGGTGTTTCTGGAGTTCTCCTCAAGTGTGAGGAGATCGCGGTAAGCGTCTGCTGCTTTGCAAAACTTTCTGTCTGCTGCAAGGTGTTCTGCTGTCTGTACTGAGGGTGTGCTCATACCTCTGTTATTGGTATGCGGAAGAGAAAAAGTGTACTGACCTGACTAAGAAGAGTAAAATGCAACAACATATTTGATGCGGGAAAGAGAATGAGTAAGTAACATTTCACCGCGAGGATAACATAGGATGACAAAGACGATTATTACCGTAGTAGGAAAGGACACTGTGGGGATTATTGCCAAGGTATGTGCATATCTTGCGGCAAACAATGTGAACGTGGAGGACATCTCCCAGACGATCGTGCAGGGCTACTTCAATATGATGATGATCGCTGACGCGAGTGCATCACCAAAACCGTTCGGCGAGATGGTGCAGGACCTTGACACAATCGGCGAAGAGATCGGTGTGAAAATTCGCTGTCAGCGTGAGGACATCTTTACGAAGATGCACCGTCTCTGAGGTTTCTCATGATCAATATTTTCGAGGTCAATGAGACCAACAAGATGATCGAGCAGGAGATGCTTGATGTCCGGACGATCACGCTCGGTATCAGTCTGCTTGACTGCTGCGATGCTGATCTGGATCGGCTGAACGAAAAGATCTATGAGAAAATTACCCGTGTTGCAAAAAATCTCGTCTCTACCGGCAGAGACATCGAGCTTGAGTTTGGTATTCCAATCGTGAACAAACGCATCTCGGTTACACCGATTGCTCTTGTGGGCGGTCAGGCATGCAAGAGCCCTGAAGATTTTGTAACGATCGCAAAAACTCTTGACCGTGCGGCAAAAGACATGGGCGTGAACTTCCTTGGCGGATACTCAGCCCTCGTCTCCAAAGGCATGACGCCTGCCGATGAAAATCTGATTCGATCAATCCCTGAGGCTCTTGCTGCAACCGAACGCGTCTGCAGCTCGGTGAATATCGGCTCTACGAGAACCGGTATCAACATGGATGCAGTGAAGCTGATGGGAGAAATCATTCTTGAGACTGCCGCTGCAACCAAAGACTCAGGAAGTTTTGGATGTGCAAAGCTTGTGGTGTTCTGCAATGCGCCGGATGATAATCCGTTCATGGCAGGCGCGTTCCATGGCGTGACCGAAGCTGACGCAGTCGTGAACGTTGGTGTCAGTGGGCCGGGCGTTGTCAAGCGTGCTCTTGAGTCGGTCCGCGGTCAGAGCTTTGAGATTCTCTGCGAGACGGTCAAGAGAACTGCATTCAAAGTGACGCGTGTGGGACAGCTTGTTGCTCAGGAAGCGTCCGAGCGTCTCGGCGTTCCGTTCGGCATTGTGGATCTTTCGCTTGCTCCGACTCCTGCGGTTGGCGACAGTGTTGCAGGAATTTTAGAAGAGATGGGTCTTGAGTCGGTCGGTGCTCCCGGAACGACAGCGGCCCTTGCCCTGCTGAACGATCAGGTGAAAAAGGGCGGCGTTATGGCAAGTTCTTTTGTCGGCGGACTTTCCGGCGCATTCATTCCGGTCAGTGAGGATCAGGGCATGATTGATGCGGTGCTTCGCGGCGCTCTGACTCTCGAGAAGCTGGAGGCCATGACCTGCGTCTGTTCGGTCGGTCTTGACATGATCGCAATTCCCGGGAACACTCCTGCGACCACTATTTCCGGTGTGATTGCTGATGAAGCGGCAATTGGTATGATCAATCAGAAGACGACCGCAGTCAGACTCATCCCTGCGTACGGCAAGGATGTCGGAGACATTGTGGAGTTTGGCGGCCTGTGGGGATACGCACCCGTGCAGCCGATCAACCGTTTCTCCTGCGAAGCGTTTGTGAACCGCGGCGGCAGAATTCCTGCCCCGATTCACAGCTTCAAAAACTAATTTTTTTTATTTTTCTTAATCCCAGCACATCTTTGAGGTGCTGCCGCTTTCCGGCGCAAAGTACACTTTCCCGCATTTGCTGCAGTGGATCCGAAGCACCTCATTGTTCTCTCCGACAAGTTTGAACTTCTCCGGATCATCGCCCGGTCTCTGGCCCGGGGCAAGATCGAGCTGTGTTTTGCAGAGCTCACACTTGTATACGGGATGCCAGGTTTTTCCTCCGGTGATGATTCCGAAGTAAAAATGGACTTTCAGTGTCCGGCAGTTTGGGCAGTAGTAAATTTTATGGCCGTAGCTTCCGGGCAGGGATGTCTCAGGCACGCCGCCCTGATTTAAGTACTCGAGAGCATTCTGGTATGCTCGTCTGGTGGTGAAGTCCTTGATGAGCGGCGGGTCAGGAGAATTTCCATAAAATACGTTCTGAACCGAGTACTCCCTGCCGGTTCCAAGTGCAAGATATGTCGCCTCTCCGCAGTGGGGACAGTGGAATATGTAACCGAATCCTATGAAAATCACCTTCCTTGTAGTGTTGTACTTACTGATTTATTGTAATGATACTACAATAAAATGGTTGTGAACATGTATCAAATCATTGATCAGTTATAATGATGAGTTTTGTGACACTGGAATAATTATTGTCTTATGATCTTTTGAGACTCCCTGAAACTTCATTCGCTTGTTCCGCAAAATACTTGCCGAAATTTTTCGAGATCTTTCGATTACGAAAAAAACATTTTGAAAAAAATAAAAAAAATGGAAGTGGTTAACGGTCAGCAGTCCAGCTGAGGTGGCCGAGTGTTCTGTAGGTGAACTCGAGCTCCTCAAAGACCGGAATGTTGTGTTCGGTCAGAAGCGTGACTCCCGACTTCATGCAGTCGCCGCCAACAAGGGTTCCGACAAGCAGGTTGTCGGTCTTCTTGGAGTAGTCGATCAAGACGTTTGCGACCTGGACCGGGCTGAGCACTTTGTTCGGGAAGTTGACAAGGATTGCCATGTCCCAGAGCTTGGGGTTGCGGCAGAGCACTTCGAACACATTGCGGAACCGCTCTTCGTCTGCGTCGCCGAGAAGGTCGATCGGGTTGTTCTTGTTCCAGAATGGCGGCAGGAACGTGTTCATCTCATCGATGATCTCTTTGGGGAGGTCCACGATATCAATGCCCCATGTCTCTGCATAGTCGTTGGAGAGAACGGCAAATCCTCCGGCATTGGTGATCACCACTGCACGGCGTCCTTTGGGTGTGCGGTCTGCGTCAGAAAGGATCTTTGCGACCTTGAATGCTCCTGGCAGAGTCTTGACCGGAGTCACGCCGCACTTGCGGAACGCTTCCATGTAGACCTCGTAGGCACCGGAGAGGGATCCTGTGTGCGATGCTGCGGCTGCCTGTCCGCGTTTGGATGAACCTGCTTTGATTGCAACGATCGGTTTGGTCTTGGTGATCTCTTTTGCCATCTCCATGAAGGCGACACCGTTTTTGATCTCTTCGACGTAGAGGATGATCGCTTTGGTGTGCGGGTCACGCTGGGCATAGCTCATGTAGTCGAGGAAGTCAAGGTCAGACTGGTTGCCGACCGACACAACTTCTGAGTAGCCCATCTCGGATCCTTCGGAGAGTGAGATGCCGACAACTGCGTTGACAATTGCTCCCGACTGGGAGATGAATGCGAGGTCTCCCGGCAGCGGGGAGGTCGAGACATACGTTGTGTCCAGTTTGTACGGCGGAAGAATCAGGCCGAGACAGTTTGGCCCGACAATTCGAATGCCGTAGTTCTTGGCGATCTCAACCATGCGGTTTTCTAGTGCACGTCCGTCTTCGTCCATCTCCTTGAATCCGGCAGTGATGACAACAGCCATCTTCACGCCTTTCTGACCGCACTCTTCCATGATGCCCGGGACAAGTTGTGCCGGAACGGTGATTACTACCATGTCAACCGGTCCAGGAATCGCCGAGAGGTTCGGATAGCATTTGACGCCCTGAATCTCTTCGCGTTTGTTGTTGACCGGGTAGACTTTCCCCGGGAACTGCAGGAGGTTGTGGAACACTGCGTATCCCATCTTGGTTTTGTCGTCGGATGCACCGATTACTGCGACCGAACGCGGTTTGTAGTAGTCGATTGGGACAATCTTTGATGCATCGTAGTGCGGTGGGAGTTCAACTGGTTCGTCCTGAATGATGACGCGGGCATCGACTGCACAGCCGCCTTTCTCGTAGAGACGGAGCGGGTTGATGTCGAACTCAGTGACGTTGTCGTTCTTCTCGAAGAATGCACAGGCATTCTTTAAGGTCTGGAACAGGAACTCTTCGTCTTTGGGTGCTTCGCCGCGGTATCCTGCGATCAGGGTGTATCCTCTGATCTGTTTGATGAGACTGCGAAGTTCGTCGTCAGAGCATGGAAGAATTCTGATGCCGACGTCCTTGAAGAACTCGACCAGTGTTCCGCCAAGACCGAACGTGATGACGCGACCGAATGCCGGATCGATTTTTCCGCCGATGATCAGTTCGAGTCCGGGCTTTGCCATCTCTTCGACGATGATGCCTTTGATCTCTGCTGCAGAGTTGTAGGCTTTGACCGAGGTGACGATTTTATTGTATGCGGCCTTTGCCTCTTCATCTGTTTTGATATTAACGATGACACCGCCCGCATCACTTTTGTGAATGATCTGGGGGCTGACGATTTTCATGACAACCGGGTATCCGATCTTTCCTGCTGCCTTTGCCGCAGCTTCCGGGCTGGTCACGATCTCAAATACCGGAGCTGGCACATTGAACTTCCTCAGAAGGTCGTATCCGTCTGCTTCAGAGAGCATTTTCGTGTTTGCATGTGTTGACATGTTTGTATCTCCTGTTCTTCGCGGTTTTTGCAAAACCGCTGTTTCCATGGTGATGGAAGGATTAACATTATTTATCATGTAGATTTCTTAAATACCCTGTGGTCTGATGTGGAGTTCTTTGATCGTTAACAATCGCTTCTGCATTTGTCGAAATCGGGAAAGAGGCTTGCGGATGTTAAATTTCGATGCAAAATGATATTTTTGCAACTTGAGGGATTTTGATGGGCTTTTATAACCTCGCGCGGAATTTTTTGCTTGTGAGTCGCCCACGGAAAAACGGGACGCATGCCTTCCACACGCCGCCCCGTCGTGTTTAGCTCCTCCTTTCAGGAGTCGTTTCGGCCTGCTTACCGCTTCGCGGGAACACACGGAAAAGATCACAGATAAAATCACGGAGCAGACAAGAACATCACGGAAATAAATCATGAAAAAATACTTTAATGGGATTACAATTTTCTTATTCTGTGATGTTCTTGTCTGCTCCGTGATGTTTTTTTCCGTGAAATTCCGTGCGTCCTGTTTTTTCGTGGGTGGCTCAGGAATGAAAACTCGGGCGCTGCAATTTCCTATCCTTTTTTAAGGATGCCCTGCCAATATATATTGCATCAGGCGGGGCAGTAGGGTAGCCTGGTCCATCCTAGAGCGTTTGGGACGCTTTGACCCCAGTTCGAATCTGGGCTGCCCCATTCTTTTATGAAAATGAACACTCCTGAAGCAGTAGCTATTCTTTCAGAACTTAACTGTCTGTACCCTCACACACGTGAGGAGATGAACTTCCTCAGGTTTGAAAATCCGTACCAGATTCTTATCATGACTATTCTGTCTGCCCAGACAACTGACGTTACCATCAACGGTCTGCGTGACGAACTTTTCTCCTGCTATCCAGATCCTGCATCCCTTGCCGCAGCAAGTCAGGATGAGGTCGAACGAATTATTCACCCTGCCGGCTTCTATCACACCAAAGCAAAAAATATTATCGGCACGGCAAAATGCCTGTGCGAAAACTTTGACGGCAGTGTTCCAGAAACCGTTCAGGAGCTTGTCACGCTGCCGGGCGTCGGCAGAAAAACCGCAAACATTGTGACCAACCATGCGTTTGGCAATCCTGTCGGCATCGCGGTTGACACGCATGTCGGCAGACTCGCACAAAGGATAGGTTTCTCCGACAACACCGACCCGAACAAAATTGAGATCGATCTCATGCATCTGTTCCCGAAAGAGTGGTGGGGTGAGATCAATTATCTCTTAATCAGTCACGGTCGTGCGGTCTGTACTGCGCGAAAGCCTGCATGCGAACGCTGCTGCATCAGAGAGAGTTGCCGGACCGGACGAAAATTGGGATCTGAGTGAGTGTCATGACCGAGGTTGATGTACGAACCAGACGACTGATTCTTCTTGCCGCATCTATCGGCGCATTTTTAAATCCGCTGATCGGTTCGATGATCATCCTTGCAATGCCGGAGATTGGAACTGTCTTCACCGTCTCGGCACGCGACCTTGGCTGGCTGTCCACAATTTTTATTCTCGCAAACGCCATCTTCCTTGTTCCGGCATCCCGCCTCTCCGACACGATCGGCTACAAACGATCTTATCTTATCGGCGCCGTAATTGTTGCGCTCTCCTGCGGACTCTCGGTGTTTGCCCCAAGTTACCCGGTTCTCCTCCTCCTCAGAGTCATTGCCGCATGCGGAACCTCGTTTCTGATGATCACCAGCCTTGCCATTCTCTCAAGTGTCTATCCGCTTCATCAGAGAGGAGCGGCGTTTGGCATCAACACCGCGATGGTGTATATCGGTGCGTCAGCAGGTCCCATCCTCGGCGGTTTTCTTACTGGTATGTTTGGCTGGCGGGCGGTGTTTCTCGTCATGGTGCCTCTCGCGTTCGCGGCAGCTATTCCCATGTGGAGATTCTTCCGCGACGAGATCAAAATTCCGTCGAAGGATCCGTTCGACATCAAAGGAACTCTCCTCTACGCAGCAGCAATGCTTTGTCTGATGTACGGACTTTCCACGCTGCCGGAAACACTCTCGTTCGTTCTGGCCGGTATTGGTGCAGTCATGATGGCAGTATTCATCTGGTACGAACTCAAGCTTCCCTCGCCGGTCCTGCATGTCAGGCTGTTCTTTACCAATCACCGGTTTGCCAGATCCTCATACGCTGCACTTCTCAACTATGGCTGCACGTACGGCTCGGTATTTTTCGTGAGCCTCTACCTTCAGTCGGTCGGCCAGCTCACCGCAACAGAAGCAGGCCTTATTGTTTTCTTCCAGCCGCTCATTCAGGCGATCATGACGCCGATTGCCGGAAAATTTTCCGACAGAATCGATCCACGCTATCTTGTGACACTGGGAATGCTGCTGTCAGCGGTCGGCGTCCTGCTGCTCTCCTGTCTTGCTGTCGGCACCGACCTCCACTTCATCGCAGTCACGCAGGTGTTCATCGGTCTTGGCTCTGCCTTGTTCTCAGCCCCGAACACGAACGCCATCATGAGTTCTGTTCCGCCAGCCGAGTACAGCACTGCGTCCAGCATTGTTGCGGTGATGCGGCAGGGCGGCATGATTCTTTCGATGGCAGTCTGCATGTCAACGATCTCAATTTTTGTTGGAGGAACCGACATGCTTGGCCCGTCCATGTATCCTGAATTTTTACAGGCGCTGAAAGTCTCGATGTTCTTCTGCGCAGGACTTGCCCTGATAGGTGTAGTGTTCTCCTGGTTTAGAGGGAACGCGGAAACTGCAATAAAAAAAGAAGTTTGATTTAGTCTCTGCGGAGCAGGACTACTGCTGCGACTGCACCAAGGAGACCAAGGACTGCAATTCCCATCGGGGAAGAAGTCGGGGTCGGGTTTGGCGTCAGCGGAACGTCGACAACGGTGGTCTTGCCGCTTGCGGGTGCCTCGACTGGCTTGGTTGCGGTCTGGTAACCAGCTGCGGAGACTCTGACCTGCGTTACCGGGGTTCCGGTAGAGTAGATTGCGAACTCTGCCTGACCGTCTTTGATGGTACCGTTGTAGGCAACTGCGCCAGAAACGGAGATAAGTTCAACGGTTGCGCCGTTAACGTTGGATTTAACCTGGATAACACCGCGGTCGCCGCCAATCGGCTCATCAGGAGTCAGGGTAACGGTGACCTGTGAGGTCTCGCCCTTTGCCGGCATGGTGACCGGGACTGTTGCGGTCTGGTAGCCAGGTGCTGAAACCTTCACCTGTGTGTACGGGGTTCCGGTAGTGTAGACAGAGAATTCTGTCTGGCCGTTGACGATGGTCTGCGGTGCGCTCTCGTCGCCATTGACGGAGACTAAGACTACAGTTGCACCGTCAACGTCGCAGGAGACCTGGATTACTCCGCGGTCGCCGCCAACTGCGGTGGCTGCCGAGGCTGCTCCGGCAAAGAGTGCCAGAACAACTGCGGCGATAAGGATCATAGTGATCTTTTTCATGATATTTTCCTCCTGAGTTCTTTGAGAACTTTGAGTCAATAAGTGTATCTTCTCTTATACTCCTAAAACCTTTGGTTATTCCCTGTCGAAACACAAACTCTTTTTCGTATTCCCAAGATAGAATAAGGTCATGCATCCGTATGTTGAGAAGATTGCCAGTGTCGGGGCACAGGCCAACCCGACCTTTCAGACTCTTGGTATTGAACCGGTTTCCTGGGGAGACGGAAAAGCTGTTCTGAAGATGAACGTGACTCCTGGTATTCTGAACGGCTCAGGGTTTATGCAGGGAGGATTTTATGTTATTCTTGCTGATGAGGCGATTGCTCTTGCGATTCTTGCCGAGTGTGATGCGGAGAGCGGGACTGCGACGATTTCAGAGACGACGAACTTTTTTCGGGGCGTGAATGAGGGAGTTATCTACGGGGTTGCGTATATTGTTCGGAAAGGAAGAAGAATTGTGTTTGCCGAGGGAGAGGTGCGGAAGGGATCTCCTGACGGCGAGTTACTGTCAAAAACGGTTGTGTCCTACATTGTGACGAAGGCGTAGGTTGGTCAACTCAACAGCCGTCATTATTTTGTCCACTTTTTTTGGTAGGAGTTACGCGGTGGTTCGTGTTTCAATCGCGGGTGATGAACTCTTCCTCAGCAACCGGTTTTCCGTACCGGTTTATTTCGCCGCGATAAATCCGTGTGGAGGATACGGCTTTTCCGTCTTCTGCGAGAACGCACTGAATCTGATAGAGATCGACCATGGGTTTTCCCATCTCCTTTCGTTTGCGGTTGATTTCGTTGCCGACCGGAAATGTTTCGTAGCTGACGACAAGAGCGTCGAAGTCCTGAGTTAAGGCACTGCCGTACTGATCGTAGAGCGGTTCAATTTCATACGTTGCGGCGAACTTCTGCTTCTTAATCCATGCGGTAAGTTCGGCGAACCGCACTTCGTAACTCCTGACCGGATGCTGTTTTCGCGCAGCAAACGGATCAGCAGAAAGACCGAGTACTACATGGCCTCCGCTGCCCGCGGTCATGAACGCCCGCCGCAGCAGCAGCTGGTGTCCGATGTGGAGGGGATCAAATGTCCCGCCAACCATGACTTTCATCTGAGGTTTTGGTATGGGCTGCGAAAAGAAAAGGATGTTGGTACTTCTGACAATTTTTTTTGAAACGCGAATCGCATGCCTGCGGCCTGCGATTCGCGTTTCGAAATATTCGGAATATTTTTTTATCCGCTCGGACCGTAACTGATACCATGAGAAAGCATGTTGTGTGTGGAATCCTCTGCTTCTGCCTGATCGCCACTGTGGTGATCTCCGGATGCATCGGAGTCCCTGATGCTGAAAAGAAACTGATCGTTGTTGGTATCGGAGAAAATAATCCCCCGTACGGATATCCTGATGCAAACGAAACCTATGTCGGTCTTGATGTGGAGTCCATCGAATGGATCGCCAAACAAAACGGCTATGACGTTGCCTACCTGGGCCTGCCCTGGACTGGCATCGTCGAGAATGTCGCCAACGGAACGGTTGACATCCTCTACTGCGGTCTCACCATCACCCCTGAGCGAAGTGAGATCGTTGACTTCAGCGACCCCTACATGATCGTGAACTTTGCAATTGCTGTTCTGCCGAACTCCTCACTGACCAAAGAGGATGTTCTCTCCGGCAATGTTTCCATCAGCACGCAAACTGACGGAACCTCTCATGTATGGACCGAGAAAAATCTCAATGAGACCGGCATTCTTGCTGAGGGAAACCTCAGGCCGCAGGCAACGATTGATGATGCATTCGTGATGCTTGCTGAGGGAAAATGTGACGCAATAATCTATGATGAAGTCACCGTGAACTCGTATGTTGCACGAGGGCTTGCAAAGAATATCGGTGTGATTGAAGTCAACGAGCTCTACGGCGTAGCAGTCCGCAAAGGAGACAACGAAACTCTGCAGATGATCAACAAAGGTATTGCGGATCTTCAGGCTTCCCCCAAATGGCAGGAACTGCTGGACAAGTACGGTGTTGTTCTCTCCTGAACATCTGGTATCCGCTCTGTTCACAAGGTCTGAAATGTTTCAGACTTTCTGAGCAGAATTTTGTGATGCCACAAAAAAGATTTAGTCCGTTTTTTTTCTGAAAAAAGTGAGCGAGTAAATGGTGAACGTGGCTTCGCGGTTTCCTTTTCTCATCATGCCCACTCACCGCTTGCCCACTTACTTTTTTCGAAAAAAACGAATAAATTTTTTTGTGGGAATACATCTGAGCAGAATTTTTTTGTCTTTGGTTGTATTCGAAACAGCCGCAAAAAACATTCCATTTTTTTCTGAGAATATTTTTTTATTCCCTTGAACCGTAATTGATATCATGAGAAAGCATGTTGTGTGTGGAATCCTCTGCTTCTGTTTGATCGTCGCTGTGGTTGCCTCCGGATGTATCGGAACTCCTGCTGAAAAAAAATTGATCGTAGGCATCGGAGAAAATTATCCGCCGTACGGATATCCTGATACAAACGGCACGTATGTCGGTCTCGACGTTGAGTCCATGCAGTGGATTGCCGATCAGAACGGTTTTGATATTGCATACACGGCACTGCCCTGGACCAACATCGTCGATAATGTTGCTGACGGGACGGTGGACATCATCTACTGCGGCCTCACTATCACCCCTGAGCGAAGCGAGATCGTTGACTTCAGTAATCCTTACCTGTCCGTGAACATCGCCGTTGCTGTTCTGCCGAACTCTTCCCTGACGAAAGAGGATGTCCTCTCCGGCAACGCGTCGGTCACCACGCAAAAAGGCGGAACCTCGTATGCATGGACCGAGAAGAATCTGAATGAAACCGGCATCCTTGGTGAGGGGGCCTTCATGCCGCAGGCAACGATTAATGACGCATTTGCAATGCTTGCTGACGGAACATGTGACGCGGTAATCTATGATGAGATTACGGTGAACTCGTACGTCGCACGAGGGGTTGCGAAAAAAATCGGTGTGATTGAAGTCAACGACCCCTACGGCGTTGCTGTCCGCAAAGGAGACAACGAAACCTTACAGATGATCAACAAAGGCATTGCTGATCTTCAGGCTTCCTCCAAATGGCAGGAACTGCTGGACAAGTACGGTGTAATTCTCTCCTGAACATCAAGCACCGATTTTTTTCTTTTTTTATAGGAGTTACGCTATGATGAGTTTCATTGTTGGGGATTATTCTGTAGGTGGTCTCGTTTGGAGTAACCACGGAACACACTGAGCACACGGAATTCCACGGAAAAAACACAGAATACCGCTTCGCTTACGGAAAACACGGAAAGCCTAAGTGTACGAGTATTGTTATATGTCATCGTTTTGAGATGCAAACTTCCTTGGTCTTTCCGTGTTTTCCGTAAGCGAAGCGGTATTCTGTGTTTTTTCCGTGGAATTCCGTGTGTTCAGTGTGTTCCGTGGTTGCCCCAAATAAAACCAAGGACCGAGAATCCCTTTTCCTTATGCTATTTCATACCGCGTAATTCCAATTTTAAAATCCCGTACTAACTCGTTTGCTTTCAGAAAACACACCCTCATTGTTTTTTGCGCAATTTCCGAATACCGATGCACCACATCTCCGAACGAAATCCTGATAACTTGTCGCATTGAACTATAGTACCACTATGGATATCAGCGAAGGCCTCCCGAAACTTACCAGCGGCGGTAAGAGGGGAGAGCGGACCTTCGTCGCTCCGAACGCGACGATTGCAGGCGACGTCACTTTGGGAGACGACGTCACCGTTCTGTTCGGTGCAGTCCTCAGGGCAGACATGGCGAAAATAACGATTGGCAGCAGATCCAATGTACAGGACAACGCCGTGATCCACGAAAGCATCGGTCATCCGGTAACCATCGGCAAAAACGTCTCCATCGGTCACGGCGCAATCATTCACGGCTGCACCATCGAAGACGACTGTCTGATTGGTATGGGCGCAATCATTCTCAACGGTGCTGTGATCGGCAAAGGCTCGCTCGTTGCCGCAGGAGCACTTGTCTCGGAACGAAAAATAATTCCGCCGAACTCACTCGTCATGGGAGTTCCCGGCAAAGTCGGCAGGGAACTCACTCCCGAAGAGGCTGCCGGCAACCTCAAAAATGCCGAAACGTATGTTGCAGTCGGCAGGAGATACCGCAATGAGTGGAACTGACGTCGTCGTAATTGGGGCTGGAGTTGCCGGCATTCAGGCGGCAATGGATGTCGCCAACCACAACATCCATGTCTGGCTCGTCGAACGCGAGCCAACCATTGGCGGCCACATGGGAATGCTGGATAAAACATTTCCGACCAACGACTGTTCGATGTGCATCCTCTCGCCGAAGATGGCCGAGGTCGGGAGACACCCGAACATCACTCTCCTCACGCTTTCGGAAGTCGAAAAAATCGAAGGAACCGTAGGCGACTTCACGGTCAGCATCACCAAATATCCCCGCTATATCCGCGAGGCTGACTGTACCGGATGCGGCGACTGCACCAACATCTGTCCGGTCGAAGTCTACAATAAATTCGATGCAGGAGTTGGCGTCAGAAAAGCCATTTACAAACCCCATGCCCAGGTCGTACCAAACTGGGCGGTCAAAGATAATCTTCACTGCATCGAGTGCGGACTCTGTTACGAAGTCTGCGGCAAAAACGCTGTGCTGCATACTGACGAAGACGCTGTGCAGACGATTACCGTCAACGCGGCTGCGGTCGTGATTGCAACCGGCTACACCCTCTTTGACGCAGAAAAGAAACAACAGTTCGGCTATCTGCGTTATCCTGACGTCATCACCAGCATCGAGTTCGAGCGGATGATCAATGCCGGAGGACCGACACTCGGCGAAGTCCGCCGCATGTCGAATGGTGAGAGACCGAACTCGGTCGTTTTCGTCCAGTGTGTCGGCAGCCGCGACATCTCAATCGGCAGAAACTACTGTTCCTGCGTCTGCTGCATGTATGCACTGAAGAACTCCATGCTCATCAAAGAACATTATCCGGACACCGAAGTCACTATATTATACAACGACCTTCGTGCGTACGGCAAAGGCTACGAAGAGTACGCAGAGCGTGCAAAACAGATGGGTATCAACATCGTTCGTGCATTCCCTGGCGAGATCCAGCAGACGAGATCAAATCTCGTTCTTCCCATTGAAGACACCGAGACCGGCGAGTTCAAAAATCTTGAAGCAGACTTAGTCGTCCTCTCGGTTGGAATGGAGCCGCTCCCTGACACCATTCATCTCGCAAAATCTCTCGGACTTCCGCTGGACGACAACAACTTCCTCTCCTGTGCCGACATGAAACTCAATCCTGCCGGAACGATTCGTCCGGGCATCTACATCGCAGGTGCCGCAGTCGCTCCAAAAGATATCCCTGACTCCGTCATCTCCGGCGGAGCTGCCGCGATGAAGGCAACAATTGACTCCTACTCTTCGGAGGAGAAACCATGACGAGCGATACAAAAACAATCTGGTGGAACGATGAGAACAACTCGATCATGATGATCGACCAGACGAAACTTCCAGTTGAGTTCGTGGTCATTGAGGTGAAGACGGTTGAACGACTCGCCGACGCAATCCGCAGACTCGAAGTCCGGGGAGCTCCGGCTCTCGGCGTTGCAGGAGCTTTCGGTGTTGCGTTATCTGCAGTTTCCTGCACCTCTGACGTTGAGTTTGCCGAGACGGTTGCAAGCGACGCGGCTCTGTTGAAAAGTACCAGACCGACTGCGGTGAACCTTGCATGGGGCATTGACAAAGTGCTGCGGTCGATGGAAAATCTTCCGCCCGAGATGGCAAGGTTCCTTGCGATCACTGTCGCGAAAACTATCGCGGCTGAAGATGAGAAGTGCTGCATGCAGCTTGGCCGCAACGGGGCAGCACTTCTTCCGCAGATCGGAACAGTGCTTACTCACTGCAATGCAGGAGCGCTTGCCTGTTCAACTTGGGGAACAGCGCTCGGCGTGATCCGTTCAGCTCACAAGATGGGCAAAAAGATCTCAGTTGTCTCCTGCGAAACGCGTCCTCTCCTGCAGGGAGCACGCCTGACCGCATGGGAGCTGCATCATGACAACATTCCGGTTACCTCGATCATCGACTCGGAAGCTGCGTATCTGATGCGGAAGGGAAAGATCGACTGCGTTGTGGTGGGTGCCGACCGGATCACGAAGGATGCGGTGTTCAACAAAATCGGAACCTACATGCATGCGGTCTGTGCGAAACATCACAACATTCCGTTTTATGTCGCAGCTCCGGTCTCGACGTTTGACGTGAACGCGAGTGAATCTGATATTATTGTTGAGGAGCGAGCACGCGACGAAGTTGCGGCATTCTGGGGAAAACAGACTGTGCCCGAAGGAGTTCCGGTCATCAACTATGCATTTGATGCAACACCGCTCACGCTCGTGACCGGCATCATCACGGAGGTTGGCGTTCTGTATCCTCCCTACGACTTCTCGACCCTGAGGCAGATGTAAGTCTATGCCGGTCACCCTTCCCATCTCCATTTTTGGTCATCCGTACTGGGATTCGCTGGCTCTGATGATTGGTCAGGCAGCGCTGCTGATCTTTTTCGTCTGGTTTGCTCTGGTAGTGATTACGGTCCTGCTGTTTGTCGTGTCGATCCGGAAGAAACATCTCTACTGCCCCTGGCTTCTCCGGCCTGCGTATCTTCTGCTGAAAGGGGCGGTTCGGACCGGATGCCGGATGTTTGGCATCGATGATACCGAGATAACCACGGTTCTGATCAGGCTTGAGAACGATGTGAACCGCGACGAGTTCGCATCCGTTCCGGTGCAGGAACGTGCGGTGTTTCTTCCACACTGTCTGCGGTCAGCGAAGTGTCCGGCCCACTTGACACCGCTTGGCATCAAGTGTCTTGACTGCGACCGGTGCGGGCTTGGGATGGCGACGAATGCGTTGACTGACGCTGGGTATCTGGTGTTTATTGTGCCGGGATCGACCTACATCAAGCGACTTCTGAAGCGGTTTCATCCTCGTGCAATGATTGGCGTTGGGTGTCTGATGGAGATCAAGCAGTTTCAGGAGATGGCAAGAAAGATTGAGATGACGGCGATGGGTGTTGTGATGAAGTCGGACGGCTGTGTTGAGACTACTCTTGAATGGGACGAGCTGTTTGAGGTTGCATCGATCGGGCTCGAGAAGCCGGTTGTCGGGAGGAAGTAGATGCCTGTTACGCTGCCGTTTGAGATGACGTTGTTCAACAGTCCGTTCTGGGATAATTTTGCGCTGCTGGTCGGACAGATTCTTCTGATTCTGATTATTGTCTGGATCGTGTTTGTGATTGCGATGGTTGCGTTGATTGTTCTTTCAATCAAACGCAAGCATCTCTACTTCCCGATGCTGCTCAGACCGGTCCTCGCGTTTACGGAAGGAGCGGTTGCGACCGGCTGTCAGGTTCTCGGTGTTGATGCAACGCAGCTGATGGAATTCTTGATCAAGATCGATAATGATGTGAACACCACTGCGTTTGCGGCTGTTCCGGTTGAGAACCGCGCGGTCTTTTTCCCGCAGTGTCTGCGGTCTTCCAACTGTCCTGCCCGTCTTACGCCGGACGGGCTGAAGTGTGTTTCGTGTGGCAGGTGTGGTCTGGGCTCCGTCATCCCGCCTCTGGAGGAGGCAGGATACAAGACGTTTTTGATTCCGGGCTCCACGTTCATCAAGCGGATGGTGAAGAAGTACCGGCCTCAGGCGATGATCGGGGTCGGTTGTATTCTTGAGGTGAAGGAGGGTCTTGAGATGGGGAAGCGTATCTCGATGATCACGCTTGGTGTGGTGACCAAGACTGACGGCTGTGTTGAGACGACGATGGACTGGGATGAGCTGCTTGAGGTTGCGTCGATCGGACTGCCTGAACCGATCGTGCGGCGTGAACCTGAGGCGAAATCTGATCAGTAATTTTTTTTCGGGATACCCGACGCAATTTTTTGAAACACGAACCACACGAAGAAAAAATTCATTACGATAACTGCTGTCAATTGGCTCCGAGCGGAACACTGCTTTTTTACGATTTTATAAAAAAATAGTTCAGACCATCTGCTCAGGCGAGCCCTGCATGTACTCGCGGCAGACGGTTGTTGCATAATGGCCAGGCGGAAGCGTAAACATCAGCGTGACATCACTCCCTGCGACCGAGTACTCGATCTCGGTATGGAGCGTAATTTTTCTGTGGGCTCCGTCGAAGTTTGTTCCGGTAAATGCGGCAGCGTCGGCAAAACTTTGCATGGTGACGTTGTCTGTCTTCATCAGCGAAAACATTTCCTCTTCCATTGGTCCCGGAGTCACGGGAAGTGTTGCGCCCGGCATCCATGCGGCGACCGCACACCGACCGCGTTTCATATGCTGACGGGCGGTTGCGATATTTTTCTCGGTCACGGTATCGATGCGGTCGTTCGTGAAGATGAGATGTTCGCCTACCGCTGCGTCTTCGAGAGGCACGCCTCTCGCACAGCGTGCGGAGAGTGCCGAGTTGAAGAGCCAGGACTGGTACGCGGAGACAAACATGGAGAGAAGTTTGGGCGGCATCGCCTGAAGGGCACGCCCGTAGTCGCCCGGCTGCTTCATGAGCGAGTCGAGCATGATGCGTTCGTAGGAGAGCTGGACCGGAAGGTCATGGAGAGCTGCTTTTGCGTCACCGGTCTCGGCGAAGGCACGCCGTGCGGCTTTGACTTCGTCGGACTCCCGCGGGAACACATCGCCGACGTACATTTTCACCGCTTCCTCGTACTCGCCGCGAAGAATGTGAAGGCCGACGCGATGCGTGACCGGCTTTAGTGCGCCGAATCGCTGGATTCCATAGTAGTTGGGGATGCCGGACTCAAGGATGTCTTTGGTGATCGCTTCAACGCGGGCGGTGAGGTCTTCGGCCTCACAGCCGCGAAGTGTTATGGTGAAGCGGTTTCCTTCAAGACTACCGAGACCGAGGGAGAACTGGTGATGAGTTATCGGTTCAAGCGTGATGTCTTTGATGGCAACTTTGGCGAGGTCTTCTTCGGTGACGTCATAGAGGGAGATGTACTGGGTGGTGACTGCGTTGCGGTCTTTGGTTCCTCCCCAGGCAAGCCGTTTCGGACTGATCCCGAGGCGTTTGGTGATCTCCCGCATGGCATGCTGGTGTTCCCATGATCGTTTGGTAAGTTTTACGATGAGGTAGGGGCCGGTGCCGGTAAATTTTATCGGCAGTTCTTCGACGATGAAGTCTTCGGGGCTGCTTCTGAGAACGCCTCCGATGCCTTTGGCATCGGTTGCGTAATAATTCATGCCGAGGGACTGTTCGAGTGGGTAGGCGGATGGTTTCATGATTGTTAGAGAAGCGGGAGACCGCCGGTGATTTTGTCGATGAGTTCAGCTTTGGCAGGGCCGATGCCAAGAGCGGTGACGGTTCCGGGCGGTATTTCGGTGTAGCCTGCGTCGATAATTAAGGAGACGGGAATTCCCTGTATTTCAGCGGTTGCTTTGAGTTCATAGAGTGCCCGTTCGCTCACAGCTTTGAGTGCTACTTTTTTCTGGCCTTCCCGCATCCATGCTTTTTTGTCAAGGAGTGAGGCTTTTTCGTAGGCTCCTATTGAGGCATGGGCTGCCTGGGCACACATTTTGCCGCAGCTGAGTTTGAGATCGGTTCTGAGGATGAGGCATTGTTTGTATTTGAAGACTTCTTCGCCGCCAGTCATTGCTGAGATAGATTGGACGGGAGGGAGGATAAAGAGAGTGGGAATGGGGGATGAACAAAAGTAACCCATCACACTTTGGTCAGACTATTCATAACGAATGCCGCATCATAAATTCAATTGTAAATTAAAATTCATGTATGTAATTTTTCTAATTGGAGATATTAGTACGTCAATTGGTTTACAAGATATGATCATTCTAAAGTAGGACTGTTTCAAATTGAATTCACAGTATCCTATTCTATTGATATGGTCAGGAATGAAAGTAACATGATTGGAAAACACCGAGTAAAACTCATTATGATCATCTCAATGATTGTGATAATGAGTATTGTAATACCATCTGCCTCAGCAGAGTATTTCGCAGAACAAAATACCATGACCAATGAGAATGTCATACAAATGGTCCCATTGCCTACCCCCACATTAATTTCAACACAAAATGTTCTGGCATTGAATGATGATAAAAAATATCCTATTCACATCACGGATTTAGAGGAATATGTATCTTCATGGAATGAAAAAATGGATTGGAATATGTCTCATATTTTGATTTCCGAAACAGTGAAAAAATTGGAAAATTCACCAGCTACTTTATCTGTGTTGAACAAAGATGAGGATGGTTTTTTTATTTCAGATTACGAGACTTTTAAAATAGTTTTATCTCAGGAACTCGGCCTTAACCCTGAACAGACAGATCAATTTGTCGAAAAAACAACTCAGGAGCGCCGAATCAAAGATGAACTTCTTCAGCAAAATGCTTTGGAATCACTATCATTACTTAGAATAAATGCGATGCCAAATCGTGTTAATCCAGTTACCCACTCGGCACCATACGCTTATGGCAAAGTGTACTATCTGTATATATTTACAGATTTTGACCAGAGTCCGAGCCAGTATAAATGGACTCAGGAAAAGATAAATACGGTATTAGGTGATGCATATGTGGGAACACATGCTATCACATATGCTGCTCCATCAAGTGCACGTATGTCCAACGATGGGGGGTATTATTGGATAAGTGTATCTGGAAGTAACCCCGGTCCAGATGATCCAAACGGATATAGGCCAGGAGGTTGGATGGAACGGGCACTTTCCAAAGTTGGTTTCGCAAATTTAGGTTCAGATCAATATATTATTGATGATGTAGCTAGATCTATCAAGGCTCAAACAAATTCCGATTCAGTCATTGTTATGTATTTCACACCAGACGTATATCCGGGATATGCAGTGCCGCTTGAATCAGGTGTATATGGTGAGAGAGCGGTCGTCGCTTATTGGGAAGAAACACCATCTTCTGGTGGCAGTATCCAAGCTAGGGATACTACGTACCAGCATGAAGTACTTCATTTATTCGGGGCCCTTGATGAATATCAGAGTTCCAATTCAGCATACCTTGATTACAGTTATCGTGCCGTGAGTCCAATGAATAGATGGTATCGCAACACAAACTTTCATACACTTAATGAACCGCATGATCACAACAGTGTAATGTGTAATCATAGACAGTCCAGTACTATCGGTGACTCAACAAGGAAGTTTATCGGTTGGGGAGATCATGATGGAAATGGTGTAATTGATCTATTCGACCCATTTGATCAGAATAATTGAGGTAACAAAATATGCCAAATGATTGCTTACATTGTCGGAAAACACTCTTATTTTTAGTGATTATACTTATTGCCATTATTATTGGAAGTTGTGTCTATAGTATATTTGGAGGAACAGCTCCTGATGATAAAAACGATTCATCTCTCTCCTCCGAAAATAATTCCAGTTCCCTTTTTGTTCACTGGCAGGATCTCACCATGGAAAAAATAGGAACACGAACCGTGACTGAAGAGTACATGATCTCTTTTATCACCAAATGGAATGATATACGAAATTGGGGTGCATCAGATGCGGAAATTCTCAGTGCAGTCCAGACTCTGGAAATGATTGCCAGGAAAGCAAATACTTCCAATGAACCAACACCATTCATCCGGTTGGGAAGAGAGGAGTGGGACGAGTATGAGTATGCCATCGATCACATGCCGAAATTTTGTGCGGCGGTTGCCATATTACTGGGACAACCGGAAGCAGAAGTTATCGCGTTCCCTGATGCAGTTAGCATTGATGAGTGGGAGGAGAGGTTTGGATGCAGAAACAGTACCAGTCCAAACTGTTAATTTTTGATCACCAGTAATCACACTTTGGTCAATCTCTTTATGATGTCTTGCGGAAAAAGATACTACCAAGATATCTATGTCCCGCAGTACCGTCGCAATGACTGTTGTCACTCTCATCTGTTTTTCTGTTGCGATCATTTTCCTCGGGCTTGCCACATTGTACGCAGAACCGGACGGGCTCAGTGTTGTCTCTCACGGTCTTCATATTTTACCGGAAAATTCTGCTGAGCTGAAAGAAAAAATGGAAAAACTTGCCGGAGAAAATTATCAGTACTGGCTTGCTACCGATTACTATGATGATGTCCGTGGTAAATTATTCGGAACGGTAGTCACGATAAACTATCCAACACCTATCGATATCACGTGGACGGAGTATCAGTATACAACAGACTCTGATCAGGAAACTACTCCCGTTACCGTGAATAAGATCATCGCAATCATCCCTGACAACTCAGATGAGTATCGCCTTATTGTGTATCGTCCATCTTCCGAAACCGAACACTCCAATCCAAGTGTCTATGTATTTCGCATGCTGCCTGATCAGGCAAACGAACTGCTGGAACTGATCTGACTTGAACCAGTTCAGCAAAAGTAATTTTTTATTCCAAATGTTCCAGCTTCTCAATCAGCGTACACGCAGCACACAACCTGTTCTGCGTCGGTTCGCCGCATCGCTCGCAGACACCCATCTCCGTCACTTCGCCCTGCATAACACCGAGTTTTGCAATCAGTCTCTCCTGACCTGACACAATATTAGAAAGCGTCCCCGGATACTTATGTTCCAGAACCCCAAGCTCGGTCCGGATTCCCGCACGGAGGGCATACTTTGTGTACGGACACTCAGGCAGAGGCGTAAGCAAACGATTCACAATCCCGTAAGCAACCGTCGCCCGTTCCGTACAGCGGCAGAGCGGCTTGATTCTCGGAATAAACAGATCGCCTGCATTCGTATGATAATTCTCCGCAACTCTCCGGATATCCCCACGCAGATAATTCATCAGAACAGACTGCGCCTCATCATCCATACAGTGGCCGGTCGCAATCAGACTCGCCCCCGCATCGCGGGCAGCAGCATTCAGCGCCCGCCGCCGAAGCGTCCCGCAGACCGAACACGCCCGTTCCGGCGCAGACACTAAAAGCTCATCCAGCGTTTTTCCACAGACATCAGCAAACGAAACAATCCGGTGCTCAACACCAAGCCGCTTCACCAGTGAAACGGCTGCCGAGATCGTATCATCGCGATAATTCGCAATCCCCTCATCCACCGTAATCGCCACAAACTCTGCATCAAGATTCAGCTTTGCAAGAACAGTCAGAAGAACAGTACTATCCTTCCCGCCCGAAAGCCCGACCGCCACCCGGGAACCGGAAGGGATCATCGCATACTTTTCAATCGCATCCCGAACGCCCTCTTCATACCATGCCGAAAAATGATCCCCGCACAAAACCGCTCCGCTCGCAGGATCACGCCAGACAGCCTTTGATGCGCAGAGATCACAGACCGCCACTACTCATCCTCCATGTACTATAGATGTGGTCTCAAGTATCTGATCTTCTGCGACGAAGTCGTCAGCAAGAAGAAGCTCGCCTTCAGAGGTCACTAAAATCTCATATGGATTCAAACCAAGACCTGCTAAAATCTCCTCAACCGTTCCTGCCTTGGCATCAGCGACCGAACCGTTCGGGAGATGTACCCTAACCATGAACAAAAGTATTGGCTTTGTGAAAATAAAGTCATCACTACCAATCAGAACAATCCTCTCTCGCGATACATCTTTGCGAGATCCTCATGATCAACTGCACAGGATATCATCTCCAGAAATTCGGCCTTTGACATCCGCAACTGTGCAGCCATCTGAGATTGGAGAAAATCATTCACATCCTGATCATTGTGACTCATATGCGTTTTCACAGCAGCAACCTCTCCATTATCTTCAAAATAATAACGAACATGTCTCTGTCGTCCGGACTCGGGAACGAAACCCTTCTTCTTCAGAACTTTTCGTACAACATCCGCCTTCAGAACAGACATATCTCACATCACAACCGCATCTCTGAAATGTTTCCCGCGTTCCCGTGCTGCCGGCGACAGATGAAGATCAGGATTATTAAAAAACACAAGCCCGTCGGCAAACTGCCGCTGTGCCTCATCTACCGCCTCTTTAAGAGTCGGCAATGAGACAAGAATCGAGTACTCAGTATTTGCCAGTTGGATATATCCATTCTCGGCAATATTCAGAATTAAGGGAAGAGGACTTCTCAGTTTTTTCATCTCGCCGTCAACCGGAATCGTGTGGAGAAAAATTACACCATACTCATTCCCGTCATCTCCCACCTCAATAGTATCCAGAAGAAATTTCAGTACTTCATCGTAGGTCTGATGTTCCTTTTTTCGTGAAAGCATACGCTGTTTCGTCGCCACAGAAACAGACAACTGCGTGCGTCCATCATCTCGATCCATCGCCTGCATGATTATCAGATAATAGGAAAGACAAGAAGATAGAGTTTTTTGTCACCCCCTACACTGCAGTATCCCGCAACTCTTTATCACCAGCAGTAAAAGTACTATCGCAATGAAAAACCTGACCATAAAGGGTGCCCGCCAGCACAATCTGCAAAATATCACCCTTGAACTCCCGCGTGACCAACTCATCGTCGTCACCGGAGTTTCAGGATCCGGCAAATCCACGCTTGCCTTTGACACCATCTACGCCGAAGGCCAGCGGAGATATGTTGAATCCCTCTCATCCTACGCCCGCCAGTTCCTTGGCATCATGAACAAACCGGATGTTGACAGCATCGAAGGACTCTCCCCCGCAATATCCATCGAACAAAAAACCACCTCCAAAAATCCCCGATCGACCGTTGGAACGGTCACTGAGATCTACGACTATCTGCGTCTCCTCTACGCAAGAGTTGGTGTTCCCTACTGCCCGAAACATCAGGTAAAAATTCAGTCGCGAACGCCTGAACAGATCGCAGACGCAATCACCGCAGAGTTTCCCGCAGGCTCGATGATCACCATCTTCGCGCCGATCATCCGCAAGAAAAAGGGAACCTACGAACAACTCTTCCGCGACCTCAACGCCGACGGGTTCACCCGCGTCCGGGTCGACGAAGAAATTTTCCGAACTGATGACGAGATCAAACTCGCCAGATATGTCATGCACAATATCGACATCGTGGTCGACCGGCTCGATCCTTCGGATCGAAGCCGGCTCGTCGAAGCGATCGAGTCAGCACTCAAACGTGCTGAAGACGGACTCGTCTACGCCGCAGGAGCTGAAGGGCCGGACGCAGTTTACTCCGCAAGAATGGCGTGTCCAATCTGCGGCCTCTCCTTTGAAGAGCTTCAGCCCAGAATGTTCTCTTTTAACAGCCCGTTCGGCGCATGCCCGACCTGTAACGGCCTTGGCATCCAGATGAAGTTCGACCCTGAACTGATCATCCCTGACAAAACCAAATCCATCGCTGACGGAGCGGTTGCAATTTACCGAAATTTCCTCGACGGCTACCGCGTCCAGTATCTGGACGCAGTAGCCAAACATCTCGGCTTCACCATGATGACCCCGATCGAGGAACTGACCGAGAAACAGTACAACGGTCTCATGTACGGAACAGACGACACCCTGAAGTTTGTCATGTCCTCGAAGAATGCCGAATGGTCGCATAACGGTCAGTGGGAAGGACTGCTTCCCCAGACCGAACGGCTCTACCGCGAAACAAAGTCCGAGTACCGCAAAGAGGAACTCGAAAAGTTCATGCGTGTCCTTCCCTGTCCTGAGTGTCACGGCAGAAGACTCAAAGATCATGTGCTTGCCGTAAAGATCAATGACAAGTCGATTGCCGACGTTGCCGACCTTTCGATCGATGATGCACTCGCGTTCTTCAACACTCTGCCCTTGACGGAAAAGGAGGAGGAGATCGCAAAGCTGATCCTCCGTGAGATCAACTCACGGCTCTCGTTCCTCCAGCAGGTCGGCCTCGGCTACCTGACGCTCTCCCGTAACGCCGGAAGTCTTTCCGGCGGTGAGGCACAGCGTATCCGGCTCGCGACCCAGATCGGATCGAATCTGATGGGCGTTCTCTACATTCTTGACGAGCCTTCGATTGGTCTTCACCAGCGTGACAACCAGAAGCTGATCGGAACCCTGCAACATCTCCGTGATATTGGCAACACGCTGATCGTGGTGGAACATGATGAGGACACGATTCGTGCTGCTGATTATGTGGTGGATATCGGTCCCGGAGCCGGAGTTCACGGCGGCCACGTCGTGGCCGAAGGAACTCCGGATCAGATTGCGGCAACTCCCGACTCGATTACCGGCCAGTATCTCTCAGGCAGACAGGTGATTCCGGTACCGGAAACCCGAAGGCCTGCGAAGAAGTTCATCAGAATCAACGGGTGCACGGAAAACAATCTGAAAAATATCGATGCGAAAATTCCGATGGGAACCCTGACGGTTGTCACGGGAGTTTCCGGTTCAGGCAAGTCGACGCTGATTTACGACACGCTCTATCAGGCTCTGATGAAGGAGATCTATAAATCCCGCGTGACGCCAGGATCTTACAAGGATCTGATCTTCGAGTCCGAGATCGATAAGGTGATTGTGATCGATCAGTCGCCAATCGGGCGAACACCGAGATCGAATCCGGCAACTTACACGAAGGTGTTTGATGACATCCGTAAACTTTTCGCCGAGACGAAGGAGGCGAAACTTCGCGGTTACGATCCGGGACGGTTTTCGTTCAATCTGAAAGGCGGACGGTGCGAGGCATGTTCGGGCGACGGAGTTATCAAGATCGAGATGAATTTCCTGCCTGATGTTTACATCGAGTGCGAGGAGTGTAAGGGAACCCGCTACAATGCAGAGACGCTTGAGGTGAAGTACAAGGGCAAGTCGATCTCCGATGTGCTGAACATGAGTGTGGACGAGGCGCTGGAGCTGTTTGCGAATGTGCCAAACATTCGTGCAAAAATTGAGACGCTGGCTGATGTTGGTCTCGGCTATATTAAGCTCGGTCAGAGTTCGACGACTTTGTCAGGCGGCGAGGCACAGAGAATCAAGCTGACCCGCGAGCTTGCGAAGCGTGCGACCGGAAAGACGGTGTATCTTTTGGATGAGCCGACTACCGGTCTGCACTTCCATGATGTGAAGAAGTTGATCGGTGTTCTTGATAGTCTTGTTGCGAAGGGCAATACGGTTGTGGTGATCGAGCATAATCTGGATGTGATCAAGTGTGCGGATTATGTTATCGATCTTGGACCGGAGGGCGGTAATGCGGGCGGAAAGATCATTGCGGAAGGAACGCCTGAGGATGTGGCGAAGGTGAAGAAGAGTTATACCGGACAGTTTTTGAAAAAACTGATCTAATTTTTTTGAGAGGGAACTGTTCGGAATTTCCGAACAGTTGCCAGGATTTGCATATACTCCAGACTTTGTTGGCGAGGGGTGACGGTTCCTCTTGGTTTGAACTACTCGAAAATTTCGAGTAGTTCGATCTTCAAGAAGCTCGCCGCTTTGGTAAATCTCTTTGAGATGATACGTGATAGTGTGGCTTTCCACATCGAAGAGTTTCCCCAGCATCTTCTGCGTGAAGTCAGAGGATGCCGTCTTCGTAGCTGACTTTTCAACAGCGTCAGTTCCGCTTTGTATGGAAAAAAATGAGATACTCAACGGCGTTGCTGCGAAGATGGAGGTCGCGTGTCATTTCGTGTTTTTACGCATCCAATTTATCGTTCATCCCCAAATACCTATTCTCTTCTTTCTGTTTTTTCAAGAGGGATGCCCCCCACTACTTTTATCCTCTCCCGTGTCCCATAAAAAGTAGGTATGTACGAGGGAACAGACGTTGGAATGAGCAGCTGGGTAATCTTTGCTGTGGTCATTATCGGCTGCATCATCCTGATTGCAGTAATCTCCCGTATCGAAACAAAATACAATAAAAGATTTGTGAGCAAACGTCAGGAAATAATTCTTGAGAATGCAAGCGAACGTGCACAGGAAATGTTTTCCAAAGAAGAGCAGCCTGAGTTCGTCGTGGGACAGGTGTATCAGATGGAAGACGGGAGCCTCGCAAAGTATGCGGCCGACAAAAAATTTTACAAAATCAAAATGGAAAAATAATTTTTTTGAATGAAACGCGAATAGCGCGAATGAAAAATCGCCAATGGCGATTTTTCGAAAAAAAAATATTCTGAAAAATAATATTAGTAACTCCTGAAAAATCGTCATTGGCGATTTTTTATTCGCGCTATTCGTGCTATTCGCGTTCTTTCGCGAAGCGGTGAGCATGCCTTTGGCATGCGATTCGCGTTTCATATCACGAAATAATATTTCCAATACTTGCGTACCCGTCGCCCCGCTCTTCAGCACAACCGACCGCAGACGCCTTCGTCACATCGATCTCTTTTGTCGTCCGCTCCCGCAGACAAAATGCAAGAGCCGGCGAGCGCTCCACGACACCCGCAATCACAAAGTAGCGTGAATGCAGACAGAACCTGCACTTCTCAGGCGTTACTGATGTGCCATCAGTACACCGAAGTTTTCCCTGTTGAACAGAAATCTCATTCACCGTCATAAAACAACACTGAGTATCCGTGACCGCGGAGGAGTGCGGTGATCTCTTCACGTGATCTGTCAGGCTGTTTTTGCACACCATCAAGCCAGATATTTTTCAGATCCTCATCCTGTGTGACGAGCGAAACTTTGCCTTTCACGCGGGCGACTTCCTCGCCATTTTTGCTGATGCGTGCAGCACAGCAGTGATAATCCTTACAGATAAAGAGTCTTCCCGGATGAACAGTGCAGACATACTTGCCGTCCGCACGTTTGCGGACGAAGAAACAGGCTGAAGTATGCTCATCCTGAATTGAGTGATCATTGTCAAAAATGTCGCGGTACTCAGGCGTGACGAGGACCGCTTTCGTCTCACCAACCACTTCATTTTTGATGTAAAATCCGTACTTAGAGATCTGGCGGTCCATTTTAACAATCTCGCCAATCCCCAGGCAGCACAGTCCGCACTGCGTACACTCAAAACAGCTCATGTTACTAATATCATCGACGTTTCAGCGTAATTAAAGTATGAGTTGGGTCATTTTCAGACCCGATGCATCTCAAACGGTATATCCATATTCAAAATCTCTGACTCCACCACACCAAGCTTCTTCGGGTTGAGGGTCATGGTGAGAACTTCTCCGTCAAGTGAAAACTCAAGGGTCTTGTCGCCGTACGCTCCAAGATATTTTCCGTTACCGAGATTTTCCCAGATGAAGTTCGCATCAAAAGTTTCGTCACGGCCTGCTCCCTGGAAGTCGCCAGCGGCAGAGCCTGAGTAGTCGTCACGGAATGTCGCAGTCGCAGAGCCGTGAGCGCTTACAAAAACAATTGTCATGGTTTTTTCTCCGGCCCAATTACCGAGAATAGGATCACCTGCAGCAGGAGCTTTGGCAGGTGCTGCGGCAGTCGTCTGGGAAACGGTGGGGCTCGTACTCTGCGTTGCTATGGTCACGGACGCAGTTACGGTCGCGGTCGGCTGAGTAAGCGTTCGTACTGTTTCCGTCGCTCCAAGCGTAGTGGCTGCCGGCACTGATGATGCGGTCGAAGCAACCGAAGGCGCTGTTGTCGGCACCGAAGTTGTTGTCATTTCCGGTGTCTGAGTAACTGTTTCGTTGTCCGGATCTGCGATTGTCTGATAGCTCTGCAATGCAGAAATTCCCGAGGAGACAATAAGCAGCACTCCCACACAAACCACTACAAGAATTAGAATCGTTCCAAGTTTTGTATTATCTGCCATATATTCACCACACTTACACGGAAAAACAGTTACGAAAAACGTGAGTCGGAGTGATAAGCCTCCTCCTGTTCGTTGCGGCATTCGGCTAAGCGTCGTACCCGGACCATGGCGTTCAGGCGCCGCACGAGGGTCCTGTTCCGACTTGCACCAGCAGGGATTCGCCGTTCCATCGATCCCTCTGCATCAGCGCTCGACGGGTTAGGTGCCGTCTCATTACTCCGCAGAGGACGTGTCGTTTCTGTTCCAGAGCCGTGACTCTCGCCACCCGTGCTTGCACACGGCTGCGTTACCTGAATGGTGGGAGGACTTTCCTCAGCAATCCCGAAATGATCACCGTCGGCCGCATTCTCCCTCTCACGTATGAATTATATTGGAGTTCGCGGATTATGAATATGTCTGACGCCGGGAGCAAGATTTTTTTTATGACAGATGGTTATCAGATATCTTCGGTTTTTGGCCTGATGTAAGAGGAAACGCAAATAACAGGAACAGAAAATATTCCGTCGATTATTTTCCAAAATATTATGAACAAAGTCCGGAGTCTGATAATCATGAATTTTCTCTAGAATAAAAATGCAAAATCCGCAAACCATTACACTCTTATATTCCAACAACCGATGAATTCGGTAACGAAAATTTCGTTCACATGAAATAGTGTGATCAAAATGGAACTGACATGAACTGGACGACTGATACCTGGATTGCCCTCTTTCTGATCGTGATGTACTTTGCCCTGCTGATCGGCATCGGAGTATGGGCTGCAAAAAAGATCAAAAACTCAGAGGACTACATTCTCGCCGGACGAAGTCTCGGGTTCTGGATATTTCTTTTGCTTCTCATCACCTCCATCTGCAGCGGAGTGACCCTCATCGGTGGCAGCGGTATGGGATTCACTTACGGCTGGCCAAGCATCTGGGATCAGATTTTTGTACCGCTTGCTGCGGTGTTCTGTATTGTGTTCTTTGGATCCAAACTGAATCTGATCGGAAAAAAACAGGGAATCGTAACGCTCGAAGATTATTTTTCCCTCAGATATGAAAACACCCGCGAGCTTCGGATGCTGTCTGCGGTGATTGGAATTTTAGTCTCGCTCGTCTACCTCGTCGGCCAGTACACGGCTATCAGCATCGTGCTTGTCTGGCTGTTCGGCATTGAACACTGGCATGCGTTGTTGATTGCGGCGGCAATCATCACCACCTACACCGCCCTCGGCGGTCTGTATGCGGTCTCATGGACCGGCATGATTCAGGGACTGATTCTGATTTTCGGCATGCTTATTTTTGCGCCAATGATTGTGATGTATGCGGGAGGACTCGAACACATCAACATGGTGCTCGCTTCGATCGACCCGAACTTTGTGATGCCCGCGTTCCCTGAAAGGTACGCGGCGTATGCATACATCACGCCTGAGATCATTTTCTCGTTCGGTGTTCTGTTGATTGTCGGCCTTGCCTGTGCCCCGCACGTGGTCTCCAATGTTCTTGCGGTAAAGGACATCCGCTACTTCCGCTGGGCACCATTAATTGCGTTTGCGGTGTATCTGACGATCTCGATGCTTGTCCGGTTCTCAGGCATGGGAGTGAGGACGTTGGTCGAAGAGGGGACGGTGGTGCTTCCTGATGTTGTGAATGCCGCGGACTACTCGTTTGTCTACGGCATCAGTGCGGCTGCCGGCGGAATGGTTGCGATGGGGCTGTTTGCGGTGATGATTCTTTCAGCAGTGATGTCGACGACTGATAGGCTGATGCTGACGGTTGGAACCCAGTTCTCCTGGAATATTTTCAAGATCATCTTACGACCCGATGCATCCGAGAAGCAGGTTATCAGGATCAGTCAGATTACGATGCTTGTCGCGGTAGTAATCTCGCTGCTTCTTGCGATCAATCCGCCGGAGGTTCTGGTGTTTTTGATCTTCCTTGCGATCGGCCTCATCCTCGCATCGTTTGCGGTGCCGCTTATATCAGGACTCTACTGGCGGCGGGCAACGACTGCCGGAGCGATCGCAAGTATGGCAATTGGTCTTGTGACTGCGTTAGGGTTCGGCTACTATGATCAGTTTGTGGAGAAACTGCCGATGCACTTCTCAATATATGCACTGGCGTTTTCGATTACAACGATGGTGATCGTGAGTCTGCTGACGCAGAAGAACTCGGATGCGGCGCTGGATTCCACCTACACCGGTGGATATCTGCATCCAAAAGAGTAGTTATCTCCTTCAGGAGATGGGATAATACCCGCCGTTTTTTGGCGCACCGCGAAACTCAATCACTCTTTCATATTTCAGTTTTCGTATATGGCGTTCGGTAGTGGAAAGACTTTTGCCGGTTTTTGCTGCAAGAGTGCGGGCGTTGAGGCCGGGTTCTGTTCGGATGAGATCAAGGAGAGTATTTACCCCTTCATTTACCCCTTCATCTTCGGCAATTACACCTTCATCGATAAAAAAATCTTTTTGTGCTTCAATAGAGTGATACTGTAAAAAAATTGTCGATTTTTTAGAATTAGGAAATGAATGATTTGTCGATACACAATTTGGAAAAAATTACTCTTCCTCATCCCAGTGTTCGCGGGTCTTCTCCTCGTACGCCATACCAGGATGTTTCAGGTGCCACTCGGTTCTCCGAAGAACACCGTGAATTGTACTTGCCTCGCGGACCGTCAGATTCGTTCTGCCGAGCACACGCTTTGCAAGCAGAAGGGTCGTCTCCCGCTTCTCGATCGGATGACTGATGCCTTCAAGAAATCTTGCAAAGTGTGCATACAGAGCGTCCATCTCCACTTTGTTTGCAAGCAGATACTCGCCCCGCGGCAGATGGGCAAGCTCATAGCAGATGACACCAATCGCATGAGAGATATTCATAACCGGATACTCTGCGGATGTTGGAATCGTAGCGACGATATCGCAGCGGGCGATCTCCTCATTGTTCAGACCCCAGTTCTCCCTACCAAACAGAATTGATATTCTGCCGTCCACATTTTTGATCATTTCCCGGAGTTCAGACGGAGAGTAGTACGGCATCCGCATCGGGTGCGACACCGACTTTGCCAGACCGCCGGTTGTGGCAACCGCGAGATCGCTGCGGTGAAACACCTCTTCAAGCGTTAAAACCTCGGCCGACTCAAGCACATCCTTTGCATGCGACGCTCTGGCAGTTGCCTCCATCGTCATCTTCGGCGGGTTCACTAAAACCATGTTGTGAAACCCGAAGTTTTTCATGACACGGGCGGCAAACCCGATGTTTCCTTCGTAGAGCGGCTCTACGAGAACGATATCAACCTGCGGCATCGGGTTACCGGACCGCCCTGACCGTATCCTTCAAAACGGCGGGTCCCGCATCGTAGACCGCATTGCCCACCACAATCGCGTCAGCATACTGTCCCATCTCCGCAGCCTTCTCACCAGAGTTGATGCCGCCGCCGTAGAACACCACAATATCCTCGGCAACCTCAGAGACCGCTTTCGTCACAGCCGGATTGCCGTAGGTTCCGCTGTACTCAATGTAGAACACCGGCATGCGGTAGTACTTTTCCGCGACGACCGCGTAGGCCGCGACCTCTTCGGGAGCCAGATCGCACTTTGCATGTGTCAGTTTGCCGACAGATGACGCAGGGTTCAGCACCACATATGCCTCGCCGACAACTTTGTTCCAGTCGATTGGGAAGTGCTGCACCCACTCCTTGTGCAAACCGCAGACAAACATCGGATGCGCCGCGTTGAACACGGTCGGCACGAACACGAGATCCATTCCGTCAAATCTTGCACCAGTCGGGTCGGCAGGCTCCACCACAACAGGAAGCCCTGAGTCGCGGACCTGATCATACAGGTCAGCAAGTTTTTCCGGCGTAACATCCAGCGTCCCTGACAGCATCAGAACATCAGTTCCGCTTGCCGCAATCTCTGCAATCGCACCATCGCCCAGAATCTTATCGGGATCAAGTTTGGTAATATGTCTCCACTCTTTCCAGTTCATTATTTTCCACACACCATTTTTGCTTTTGATTTTAAGTCCGACAGAATTTCCTTATCAATACCGGTCTGTCGGGCAAGTTTTTCGATGTTCGCCTTCTTCAGAAGATCGCAACTGTAGACTCCTGCAAAGCCGAGAGACGCAAGCATCTCAGGCTCAATTCCAAGAGGAGTGAGGGTTGCAACCCCTTCGTCAAACGAAGCTTTGCTGACTGCTTCCGCGGGAGTAACGCCGATTTTTTCTGCAACAATTTTCTGATGCTTGCAGATTGTTGTGACCGACGCTCCTGTTGCAAGAGCAAGACCGGCAGGATTTGCTGCGACAAAAACTGCCGGGTCCTCGCAACCTGCGGCAACATATTTTTTCAGGGTAACGGTTGGAACACCGTACTCTTTCATTTTCGCAATGTTCACCACTTTCCGTGCTTCGGAAAGCAGGGTCTCTGCTTCCGCTTCAGAAAGACCCGACGAGGTCATGTCACTCATCTTTGCTTTTGAGAGACCCGCAACATCAACGATTCCTTTGGAGAAGAATGCATTGCTGACCTTCGAGTGGCCGCGTCCGCGTCGTGGGGCAACGTGAGCTGAGATGAACTTCTTCAGCTCAGTGCGTTTCCGGAGAAGCGCAAGAACATTTTCCGCATCAGCAATCATCTGCTCAGCCTCAGGCCGGGCGATTGAGAGACGTCTCATCAGTTCATCAGACGACATTCCCGCAAGCTCGGAAATTGCATAAATGTGAACTTTGTTCAGCTTCTCAATTCCTGCGTCCGTCATGCCGGGCAGCATGCGGAACGCCTCGGCATTGGTCTGGATGTGGGAGCAGAGCGGGCAACCAATCTTCCACGCAGGAGCGCCTTTGCGGAGAAGCTGCACATGGTTCAGCTGGTGAATCGGACAGACCTCATCCATCCGCACCGCATTGCCCCAGGTTGCCGGCGGCAGGCTCGTGTTGAAGGTGCAGTCAGGATATCCTGAACAGCCGATAAACTGTGAGCTGCCGGCACGGCGGATACGCAGGGGTTTGCCGCAAACAGGGCACGGACCGACCGTCTGTCCTTCGATCGTGCGGTCCATCAGATCCTGACCGATCGCTTCCTTGTTCGCCTCAAGATCATCGAAGATGGAAGAGAGCATGGTCTTGGACTCGGTCAGAACCGCGTTCATGGTTTTGGTTCCCGCCGCAATCTCTTCCATATGCTCTTCGAGGGTATTGGTCATGGTCGGGGCAGTGATGGTTCCGGCAAACTGTTCCAGCGACTCGGTAACCGCTCTGCCAACGATTGTCGGCTTCATCGGGTTGCCTTCGATGTACTTTCTGCCGATCAGTTTGCTGATAACTTCGTGACGCGTACTTTTCGTGCCAAGTCCGAGCTCTTCCATTCTCTGGATGAGTCTGCTCTGCGAGTAACGTGCCGGAGGCTGCGTCTCCTTCTCCTCGCAGAGTTTGTCAGCAAGCGTCAGCTTCTCGCCGACCGTAAACTCAGGAAGAACCGTCTCTTCTGCTTTGCTGTACGGATAGACCGCACGCCAGCCGGGAACCGTGAGCCGTCCGCCCGTGATAGTGTACGGCTCGGCTGCCGCGGTCATATTGACCTTCAGCGTCTTCCACTCAGCATCAGGCGAGAGCGTTGCAAAAAATCTACGGACAATGAACTCATACAACTTCCATGTCGCATCGTCTCCGATCTCCTGCCTCGTACCTTTCGAGGTCGGGTAAACCGGCGGGTGGTCGGTGGTCTCTTTCTTGCCGCGAGTGGGCGAGCCCCTCATGTTCGCAAGGACCATGTTTGCATCGCGCTCGAACTCGCCGCCGGCAAACATCTTCAGATGCTGGCGGAGGTTGAGACTTTTTGGATACACCGTGTTGTCGGTACGCGGATACGAAATAAATCCACGCATGTAGAGATCCTCAGCCCGGTTCATCGCCGATGCCGCAGACAGACCAAGCCTTCCTGCGCCGACAATCAGCGCAGTGGTGTCAAGCGGCGTTGGCGCCTTGTCAGTCTTTTTGCCGGTGATGACTTCGGTCACCGTGAGAGGATCTTTCGTTCCGGCAAATGCTGCATCCGCCTCGCTCTTGATCGTGAACCGACCGTGGGCATGACGGAACGAGAGTTCCTCCTTCCCTTTCTTTGCAGCAAGTGAGAGCATCCAGTACTTTTCCGGAACAAATGCCTCGATCTCTTTCTCGCGGTCAACGATCATCGCAAGAGTCGGGCTCTGCACACGACCAACAGAAAGAATGCTGTCGGAACCGCGGTGGGCGGCAATCGAGAGGAAACGTGTTAAGGACGCTCCCCATACAAGGTCGATGACCTGTCTCGTCTCGCCGGCTTTTGCGAGGTTGAAGTCGATCGACTGTGCTTCATCGATTGCTTTGGTGATCTCATCCTTCGTGATTGCAGAAAATCTCGCACGATCCACACTGACATTTTTGTTCACCGCACGAACCAGCTCAAAGGCTTCCATGCCGATGAGCTCTCCTTCGGTATCAAAGTCCGTTGCGATTGTGACGCGGTCTGCCTTTCTTGCATGTTTCTGCATCAAAGCAACGATCTTTTTCTCGGTCGGATGCTTTTCGATATCTGCATGAATGAGAGAACGCGGCGGATGCTCTTCGCTGCGCCAGTTGCTGTAACCTTTGGTGAAGTCCAGCTCCACCACGTGGCCGCGAAGTCCCATAACAATCGTGTCGCCAAAGGTGTACTCGGTTGCTACGCCGTCGCGTTTGGTTTGGACTTTCTGTTTTCCTGCCAGAAAGGCTGCGATGCGTTCTGCGACAATGTTCTTTTCAGCGATGATCAGATGCATGGGTTATTCTCCTACAATCTCGGCAATCATTGCGTGAATCTCACGCGGGTCGGATTTTCCTTTGGTTTCTTTCATGACCTGACCGACGATGAAGTTGAGAGCTCCTTTCTTTCCGGCTTTGTGATCAGCAACAGCCTGCGGGTTGGCGGCAAGGATCTGTTCGACGATTGTGCGGAAAGACTCTCCCTCTTCGCGGGTAAGTCCGAGACGGTCAACGATCTCAGCAGGGGTCTCGCTCTTCGCTCCAGTCTGAAGGTTGTCAAGCCAGACACGGAGGACCTCAACACCTGCAATATCCGTGATCTTTTTGTCGCGAACAAGAATAATGATCTCCTTGAATGCAGGCGTGCTTGCAGTGACAACACCAAGCGCCATGTCGCGGTAGTTGAGTTCACCGATTAAGATGTCGGCAATCCATGATGCGGCAATTGCAGCGCCAACGTCAGCGACCGTTTCATAAAACTCGGCAAGCCGGAGATCGCCGGTAAGAGTTCTGGCATGGTTTACGGCGATGCCGTACTGCTGCATGAACCGGTCGCGGCGTGCGTCCGGGAGCTCGGGAAGGACGATGTCCTTTACCCAGTCAGAAACTCGGATGACTGGCAGGTCAGGTTCCGGGAAGTAGCGGTAGTCGTTTGCGGTTTCCTTGGACCGTGCGCTCGTGGTGGTGCCTTTTCCTTCCTGGAAGTGGCGGGTCTCGCGGGCGATGGTTCCACCCCTGCGGATGAGATTTTTCTGACGGGTGATCTCAAAGGTCAGTGCTTTCTCGACACCTTTGTACGAGGAGATGTTTTTGATCTCAACGCGTTCATGGCCTTTGATGGAGATGTTCGCATCAACTCTGATGGATCCCTCTTTCTCGGGGTCGAAGACGTCGAGGTACTCAAGGGTCGCTCTCAGTTTGTTTAAGAGGCGGCGGGCTTCCTTCGGCGAAGAAAGTTCCGGCTCGGTGACCATCTCGATTAAGGGAACGCCGGATCTGTTGTAGTCTACAAGCGTGTAGTGTCCGCGTTCCTTGTTGCCCATGTGCACGAGTCTGCCAGGATCCTCCTCGACATGAATTCTCGTCATGTTGACGGACTTCGGGTTGCCGGCATCGTCCTCGATCTCAATGTAGCCGCCAATCGCAAGCGGGTCGTCGCCCATCGTTATCTGGTAGGCTTTGACGAGGTCAGGATAGAAGTAGTTCTTTCTGCAGAACTCTCCCTCTTCAGGGATGGTGCAGTTGAGAGCCTTCGCAACCTTGAGCGCGTACTCAATTGCTTTCTTGTTCAGGACCGGCAGTGCGCCCGGCAGTCCGAGGCAGACCGGACAGACATGCGTGTTCGGTGCGTCCGCACGAAAATCTGCTGAACAGCCGCAGAAGAGCTTCGAAATCGTGTCAAGCTGACAGTGGACTTCAAGTCCGATGATGACTTTCATCTCTTCATCAGCCATGTTACGCCTCCTCCTCGAATGCAAGTGCAGCGTTGAGCAATGCCTCTTCGCCAAACATCCGTCCCATCAGCTGAAGGCCGACCGGCAAGCCGTGAGCGGTGCCGCAGGGAACTGAGATTGCCGGGATTCCTGCGATGTTGATTGGAACGGTGAGGATATCGGTCTGGTACATCTGCAGCGGGTTTGCCGTCATCTCACCAAGTTTTGGCGCGACATTTGGCATGGTGGGGCCGGCAAGCATGTCGCAGTCGGTCAGCACACGCAGGAAGTCGCGGCGGATCAACTGTTTTGCATGCTGGGCTTTGAGATAATATTTGCCGTAGTAGCCTGCGGTGAGGGCGAATGTCCCGAGAAAAATTCTTCTCCGCACTTCAGGACCAAATCCTGCTGCGCGGACTTTGGTGTATGCGTCATGCCAGGGGAGGTTCATCTCAGGCTCAGGTCCGTATCTGACACCATCGAACCGATCAAGGTTGGAACTTGCCTCGCAGGTGCAGGTGACATAGTAGGCTGCAAGGGCATACTGCATGGATGGCAGCGAGACCTCGCGGGTGACTGCGCCAAGTTCTTCGAGTTTTTGAATTGCTTTCTCAACTGATGCTGCGACGTCTTTGTCGACGCCTTCGCCGAAGTACTCTTTTGGCACACCGATGACTTTTCCTTTGATCTCTGCGTGAAGTCCTGCGAAGTCGTAGGGTTTTGCAACAGACGTTGAGTCGCGGCGGTCGTGGCCTGCGATGATCGAAAAAAGTTTTGCGGTGTCGGTAACATTTGCTGCCATCGGGCCGATCTGTTCAAAGGAGTTGGCGTAAGCGATTAAGCCATAGCGGCTGACGCGGCCGTAGGATGGTTTGAGTCCGACGATGCCGCAGTAGGATGCCGGGCAGCGAATCGAGCCGCCGGTATCTGAGCCGAGCGCCATCGGGACAAGGCAGCCGGCAACTGCTGCTGCTGAGCCGCCGGACGAGCCGCCGGTGACGCGGGTGGTGTCGCGCGGGTTTAAGGCGGGACCGAACGCGCTGTTCTCGGTGGTTGTTCCCATGCCGAACTCATCCATATTGGTTTTGCCTGCGATGGTTGCGCCTGCTGCTTTGAGGAGTTCGACTGCGTGGGCGTCATAGGGGGGAATGTATCCGGTGAGGATTTTGGAGGCGCAGGTAGTTGGAATATCTTTGGTTGAGATGTTGTCTTTGACTGCGATGCGGATGCCGGCAAGCAAACCTTTTGCCTCGGACGGTATCTCGATTGTGGAGAGGAAGGCGTTGTATGTGTCCTGCATTGTTAGATCACCTTCGGTGCACGGATGTAGCCGTCCTCAGGATTGTGAGAGTTTCTGAGGACCTCTTCCTGCGAAAGGGATGGCCTTGTCTCGTCTTCGCGGAAAACGTTGACGAGCGGGCGCTCAAGGGCATCGTTTGCCTCAAGAGTGTCAAGGATATCAAAGTACTCGAGAATTGCGTTGAATTGTTCGGTGAATTTGCCGAGTTCAGCTGTGGCGATGCCGATATCAGCGAGTTCAGCTATATGGAGAACATCGTTTTCAGAGACCATTTTTCTGCGACCTGTAAATAGTAGTTTAGTGGTGAGGTTGTTTTGGGTAAAAAGAGTTACTACTCTATCATGATGATTGAGGGATTTTTGTTCAGGAAAATATGCCTGACCCACATGATGCGCGAGGTCGGAGACCTGAGTATTATAATAGTGCGGTCTCGACGTCCTTCTTGCCAGAGGCCCCCGTCTCTTCAAGCCGGTACATGATTGCAAGCCAGTCGATGAGTTCAGCAAGCCGCTCGGTGCTGTTCACGAAAGTCCCTGACCGCGGAATTTTCAGAAGCCTCGCAAGCTCAAGCTGTGCCGCAGTTACGGTGCGGATATTTTTTGGATTGAGGATGGGATACTTTTGGAGAATCTGCATCGGGAGTGGAGGGATGTATGCACAGTGGCCGGATTCTCCAATACCGTCTGCTGCGATGTAGGGGCGTGAGGTTTTTGCAATAGGGTTTTGATGATAGCTGATGTACATGATGCGGCCGTCAGGAAGCCGGTAGGTTTTCTCGGGGGCGGTATAATATGACGTTCTGCGGCAGACAAAGCGCGGGGGAAGGTGGAGCGTTTTCATGATTTTTTTGTCACCTCGGGTGTGTGATACCACTACTATGCCGAGCGGGGATATAAAGATCAGACCGCGTGGGGTGAAAGTGCGTTTGGGTTGACTTTGTTCGCAAAGTTCGGTTGATTTTATTTTTTGTCCTTGGCTTCGCTTGGAGTAACCACAGAAAATTCCAAACAATGTAACTCATCATCACGTAAGTCTCAAAAAAAAGAGTGCGGCAATGTCTGCGGCACAACACCGCAGCGTTTGTGCGGCGATTAAATTGTGCGGAAGAAAACCGTCGTGTTCATTGCCTTTGCACCGAAGAATTTTCTGCAGAACTCTGCGGCAACGCTCGGCATGTATTCCTTGCAGCTGAAGACATCGATGTATGCTGCGTTCGTGTCGTTGGCAAAGTGTGCCGACAGGAGCGAGGTTTCGATAAGTTGGGTCATCGAGTATCCGGCAACGCGGTCGCAGGGACCGAAGTGGATAATCTGCGGTTCACCGAAGCGTTTCATGTCGATCAGATCAGCGAGTTCGAGCACGAACTGGTGAATCTTATCTGCGTCACGAATCGTTGCAGGGTCACATTCCTTGAGATCAATTGAGGTACAGAGTCCCCAGCAGTTCTCTTCTTTAAATTTTGCCATGACCTCCTGATCGGTCATACCATTTGCTACCATCTGTTTCATAGACTGGGATTTCTCCATACTTTTCAAAGTCTGCGGCCACACTCAAAATATTATTACGCCGACAAACTTTGGATGATAATAGGTCAGTGTATGCATATTTAAAATTAACGTAAGAGGAAAACCGTGTAAAATTGAGAAAAACAGCTTTTGAAAGAGTTATTTGTCCAAATTGACAATTCAAAGAGTATATTCTGATAAAAACTGATTTCACACGATTATACTCAATAAAATCAAAATTGGCACGATTTGACGCGAATAAAAAAATCAGGCATTCAGGGGCGGTGCGCTCAGTCAGATATATAAATGATTTTCTTCGCTTATTATGATAGTGGGAAGTGCGTTTCCCCACATTTCGTGAAACTTTTTTCGCGCGATTTTTTCTTTAGTAGGAGTTACGCTGTGATGAGTTTCATCGTTTGAAAATTTTCTGTCCCCTTGGCCTCACTTAGAGTAACCACGGAATGCACAGAGCATACAGAGCTTCACTGAATGCACGGAGAACGCCTGCGGCGCCGGAATGCACGGAATATATTTTTCATATTTTGAGAAAATAAAAGAGAATAAATTATCTCGGAAATTTTTCCGTGCATTCCGGCGCCGCAGGCGTTCTCCGTGCATTTCATTTTTTCCGTGAAGCTCCGTGAAATTTCCGTGCATTCCGTGGTTACCTCAAGTGAGACAAAGGGCAAAAAATCCCAACCAATGAACTCATCACCGAGTACCCGCAGACGCTTCCTGAGCCTTCGGGCTTCCGGCGATAATGCGGCGGGCCGTGCGAATCACTGCCGGAGCCTCGGTCTCGGGAACCGCTGCCACAAGTTCAGTGAGAATGGCAAAGCATGCATCGCGGACTGGCTGATCATAACTGTCGAGATGGGAGAAGACCGAGAGGATGCCGGTTGAGATATACTCGTTTACGCGGGAAAGCGAGAGCAGCGAGTCACGCAGGAAGGCTCGACCCTCTTCTGTCTCCAGAGACAGTTTGCGGTTGTTTGCAAACCTGAGATACAGAGACCGGGTTTGTCCTGCCTGCTCCACATGGAAGTTTTCCGACTTCTCAATCAGCTTGAGATACGCAACCGTATCAGGAGACGAAGTACCGGCAACCGCGGCGAGGAAATTCTCCCAGGCGACAGGGTCAGCTTTGGACCGGTCAAGTTCAGCTTTCAAAATATCGAAGCGGTCGGGTGCGGTGCTTGAGAGATACAAAGACAGAGCCGCAATCCTGCTGGTTGCATTCGAGGATTTCTCATAAGATTTTTTGATCAAATCCCAGACCTCCGGCGTGTCAAGCGTTGCGAGATGAGAGAGGATCAGATTTTTGACAGCGCGTGCCTTGAATATTCTGGCAAGTTCGGCCGGAGCGGTTGTCGGCTTTTCTGCGGTATTGTATGCAGTGTAGAGAGCAAGCAGACGCTGCTCGGAAGCCGCTGCAACAGAACGCATGAACCGTTTTTTCGCAGAGTAGAGCGCAGCATAGCGATGCATGAACTCAGGATCATTCACTGACTCAAATATCGTGAGCGAGAGTGTGCCAGCACGCTGCATCGCCGTATTGTCTGAGAGAGTCGCCACATACCAGGCAACGAGCCGGGAATCAGGAACATAGTCAGGATCGCGGCAGAGTTTCGTCATCTCACGATCGACGAGGGTCTGATACGCAAGGAACCTGCTCACCACATCAGTATCATACCTGAGGAGGAGATAGAGCTCGCTGTCTGACGCTGCGTTTGCGATGCGAATGTATGCAGCATGGCCTGAGTTCCAGATGGCGGCGGCAAACGCTCCGACACAAGGGACCGTGAACTCATGATGAGGACCGTCGATTTTTTCCACGAACTCTGACACAGTAACACCCTTGTCGGTGATGAGCGTTCCCATAAGCGGAAATATCCAAGGATTTTGATCGCCAAAACCGGTCTGGTCCACCACTATTTCTGCAACCTCGTCTTCTGCATTGTAGGCTGCCGAGACAGTCACGGTCGGGTACCCGGTCTGCTTGAGCCAGCGGCCTGCCATCGTGGAAAAGTCAATTTTGCTGACATTCTCCATCGCATCAAACCAGTCGCGGGGTGAAGCATTGCTGTCGGCAAACCGGCGGTGATAGAGATCCAGCGCCCACGTAAAGGCGCGTTTGCCGAGCATGACCTGAATCATGCGAACAAACTCGGGAGCCTTGACGTACGTAACCGAGGTGATGAGATCGTTTGGATCGTTGAATCCTTCCGGTTCAATCGGCATCGCAGCAGCTCCCGTGTCAAGGGAAAACGTGCCGGTGCCGGGAGTGTAAATCTGCAGAATGTTCTGCAGCCGGATGTAGTCGCTGCCGAAGAGGAAGGAGAGGTAGTCATCCTCCATCATGACGGTGACCGCTTCGTTGAGCCAGATGGAGAACGGGGTATCTCCCGTCACGCTTGAGCCGTTCAGATTGTGATAGAACTCATGCTGCTTGACCCCAATCATGTATTCGTAGGAAGCGTCGGTGATTTCCGGAGTTGGCATGATCCTGCTCTGAATGATGGTGGTGTTGCCGGTGTTTTCCATGCCGCCGAAGTCGCTGTTCTGCATGGATATCTCGCGGTAGACGTCATAGGGGTACTGGTAGCCAAAGACGATATCTGATGCGAGGAGGGAGATCTGTCTGCGGATCGGGGCAAGAGCGGCTTTGGGGTTGCCGGGATTTTCCGCGATAATTTTATCACGGGTTTTGCAGAGCCGGTAGAGTTCGAGCCGGATGTCCGGGGATTCGTAGCGTTCGGGTCCGGTGAAGAGACAGGTCCAGAGGATGCTGTCAGCGAGGATGTCAAGCGCCGCACGTGCTCCGGCAGGGTCAGCTCCCTGCTCTGCAAGAAGTTCGAGTCTGATTTTTTTGCCGTCAGGGTACTCGAGGCTGCGGGTGAAGGTGTCCCAGGTGCCGACGCCGAGGAAGAAGAGGTACGGTGGCATGGGGTAGTTGTTCTGGTAGGTGATGATGTCGCGGGTTGCGTCATGGGATGTTCGCGGGCTTTTGATGTCGCCGTTGCTGATGAGGTTGGTGTATCTGCTGTCGGCGATGATGGTGGTGGTCCAGGTGCTTTTTGCCCGCATGTCGTCGATGATTGGAGCAATCCGCTGAAATCCCCACTGCTGGCACTGGGTTATCTGGGTTTTGGGGAGGCCGGCAGGACTTGCGTCATAGTAGAGGCCTTCAAGGATGTTGGAAGTTGGACGACAGATGGTTTCGGTCCAGAGGGTGAGGTGTGCTCCGCGGTGGGAGGGGTGCGAGAGCTGAATTTTGAGGAGGTCGTCTTCGTAGAGGTAGCGGGCGTTTTTGCCGTTGATGCGGACTTTGAGTACTTCGAGATTTTTTGCGTTGAGGGTGAGGACGTCGAGTATTTCTGTGAGAACGGTGAAGGTGGTTTCTGCGATGACACGGGTCTGTGTTTCGGTGATGTCAAAGGTGAGGTTGATGTGGCGGACGGCTACAGGCGGGGCGGGAAACTCTGAGGGACGGTAGCGATATTCTGCGGCAGTCATTTGATTTCTGTCTGTTAATTATGTTGTTTAGATAATATGAGGGTGTGGGTAGAGCGAAAATCCGGATGAGTTTTAGGGTGTCGGATGAGCGGGTGATGATCATCAGTCATCAGTTGTTGATCGTACCTCGAATACTGTTTTGATGAGAGTGGGATTTTTCTTTTTTTCTTTTTTTTCTTTTTCAATCAGGAAATTATGTAGGTTTATTATGAATTAGAGAGAGGTATAAACAACAAGACAACGGGAGAGTGTCACTTCTGAGTCAAAGAGGGGACACGGGAATGTTGGTCTGATTTTTTTTCAGGAGGAGATGATCAACTGATGATTGATGATCAGTGATTGGGAGGGTGATATTGATCTAAAAAAATCGCCATTGGCGATTTTTTATTCGCGTTTCAAAAAAAAATTATTTCTCCGAGAACCGCAGCGTCCGCATAGCATTCAGTATCGCAATCACCGCAACACCCACATCCGCAAACACCGCCTCCCACATCGTCGCAAACCCTGCCGCAGCAAAGGCGAGCACGAAAAATTTCACGCCCAGAGCAAAGACGATGTTCTCCCGGACAATCCAGAACGTCTTCTTCGAAATCCTCACCGCGGTTGCAACCTTTGCCGGATCATCATCCATCAGAACAACATCCGCCGCCTCAATCGCAGCGTCCGAGCCGAGCGACCCCATCGCAATGCCGACGTCTGCACGTGAAAGTACCGGAGCATCATTAATCCCGTCACCCACGTACGCAGTGCTGCTGCCACCAAACGTTGCCATGATGTCCTCAAGGCCCGACACCTTCTCCTGCGGCAGAAGTCCTGCACGATACGAGTCGATGCCGAGCTCCTCAGCCGTCAGCTTCGCTGCCGCCTCCGCATCGCCCGTGAGCATTGCGGTATGCTTTATGCCGAGCTTTTTTAGATCACTTACCGCTTTTTTTGCATTCGGCTTTGCGGTGTCCGCGAATCGCAAGTACCCTGCATATGATCCATCAACCGTCACATGAATCGCCGTTCCCGCCGGAACTCCGGCGGGAACAGCGACTCCCTCACCCGCAAGCAGCTTTGCATTTCCCGCAAGAACAACTCTGCCGGAAACTTCTGCCGAGACTCCTCTTCCCGCAGTTTCCGTCACGTTCGCAACAACGTTTCGGTCAATTTCTTTTCCGTACGCCGCACGAATGGAAGCTGCGAGCGGATGCGTACTCGAACTTTCCGCGAGTGCTGCATACCTAAGCAGCTGCTCTTCGGTCATCTCTCCCGCAGGCTTTATCTCGGTAACACGGAAGCTGCCGCTTGTCAGCGTTCCGGTCTTGTCAAACACAACCGTCTGTGTCTTTGCGAGAGTCTCCAGATAATTTCCGCCTTTGATCAAAATTCCGTTCCGTGACGCCCCGCCGATTCCTCCGTAGAAGCTCAGGGGAATCGATATCACGAGGGCACAGGGGCAGGATACCACCAAGAAGATCAGTGCCCGTCCGACCCAGTCGGCAAACGGTTCTCCGAGGAGGACCGGCGGCAGCACCGCAAGAGCCGCCGCAACTCCGACAACCGCAGGCGTATAGTACCGGGAAAATATCGTGATGAAGTTTTCGGTTCTCGCCTTTTTTGCTGCGGCATTTTCCACCATGTCAAGAATTCTGGCAACGGTTGATTCGCCGTAGGGTTTCTGAACTCTCACGCGAAGGAGTCCTGACATATTTACGCATCCGCTGATGACTTCGTCTCCGGCATCAACCGACCGCGGCAGTGACTCGCCGGTCAGAGACATCGTGTTCAGATCTGAGGAGCCTGAGATGACAACACCGTCGACAGGCACGCGTTCGCCCGGTTTGATGATGATTATGTCTCCGGTTTTCAGCTCGCCTGGGTCCACTTCGATGAGTCGCCCCTCGGATTCGATGTTCGCATGATCCGGCCTGATGTCCATCAGTGTGGCAATGGATTTTCGTGATTTGCTTACCGCATAGCTCTGGAACAGTTCGCCGACCTGATAGAACAGCATCACGGCGACGGCTTCAGGATACTCGCCGAGAGCAAACGCTCCGATTGTTGCAATTGTCATCAGAAAATTTTCATCGAAAATTTTTCCGTGAAAAATATTTTTTCCTGCCCGAATCAGTACATCATAGCCGATAACTGCGTACGGAACAAGATACAGCACGAGAAGAATTGCTGTTTCGCTGACGATGTTCGTCTGCTGGAGAAAAATCACGCAGACAAAGATGGCAAATGCTGCGATGATTCTGATCAGTGTCTTTTGTTGTTTTGGTGAGAGTTTCGTTGTCATTGCTTCCTTAATTGATCAGACAGTCAGGTTCAATTTTTTTGCAGACATTTCTGACTTCGGTCATGATTGTGTCAAATCTGGTTTCTTCGGCATCGATGATGAGCTTCTGGGTCATGAAGCTGATTGAGGCTTCGCTGACGCCGTCGATTTTTCTGATGCCGGTTTCCATGAGTGCTGCACAGTGGGCGCATTCAAGGTTTTCCATTCTGAATGTTTTTTTCATGATGCTCTGCAGTGATATTGGCGTTCGAGTGTTATAATGCAAAAAGTGACTCTGAGGAGAGGTAGTTTCTTTTTGGATACCGCTTTTGTCTGTTGGGTTTTGCCGCCCACGGAAAAACGGAAAACACGGAGTTTCACAGAAAAACATCACGGAGCAGACGTGAACATCACGGAAATGAATTGTTTTCGGATTCTGTGGTGTTCACGCCTCTCAGTGATGTTTTTATTTCTGTGTGTTCCATTTTTCCGTGGGCGGAGCGACAAACAATACCGAACAGCGTTTACCTATAAACGAATTTACGGGCAAACCCAGAGATGCCGGTGAATGGCTGCTCTGAAAATAGCGAAGTCAGGTTGAGTGTTCTTCAGAAGTTTGTGTAAATATTTCTGCAAGTTTCTGATATTCCATCACAATTTCAGGGGTGAGACTGTACCGAAGTTTTCTCTCCTGCTTTTTTGCGGTGAGCAGATGAGACCGTTCCAGTCTGTGAATATACCAGACAGCAGTGGTTGTGGAGATGCCAAGTTGTGCGGCGATCTCTTTTCTGGTAAGGGATGGTTGATCTATTAATGTCTGAAATATCAGATGATCTTTTTCCTTGGAGAGGATGGAAAGAAGAATTTTCTGATTTTCTGTGAGACCGGTATTAGCCGGGAGAAAACGCTGTTGTCCGTCGTATGTGAACGGTAGAATGTCCAGTGTTTTCTGCAGCCGGTTCAGATGATAATTGAGAGAACTGCGGGGTAGAGATAGGGCATCAGCGATCTGCTGCGTATTTCTTCCGGGATGTTCACTGATGTATCTGCGAATTTGTTCTCTGCGGGAGTTTGGATCCGGATCTTTCCGGCTGATTTTTCTCCGGTAGAGAATGATGAAGGCGAGACCGGATGCGAGGTAGAGAGCAGATAGTATTTTTCCCGTTGAGAGAGGAATGTATGCCATTGGGTAGGTAATGACCATCAACAGCATCTCACGTGGTGATAACTGCCAGAGCGAAAGGGGAATTATCTCAGTGTCATCATAGATAGGTTGTATTTTTCCGGATGCCGGAGTGAAATTGAGGCCGTCAATGTTTTGTCCAAGAAGATTTGGACGGGTGGCAGGATCATCATTGATGCCTCGTATCTGTCCACCGTCAATAAAAAAAAGACAAACTGAGGGAATAAAGATTATCAATGCTATGATAATAATCACAACAAGATCCCAAAGTCTCTCTTTCTGAAACATTCGTATTAGTAACTATTTATCACGAGGGTATAACTTTGTGTTCCCGAAACTCTTGCACCGGTGACAACAAAATTCCAGTGCTTCCCAGTCATCTGGGATGGCAAGGGAGTGTTCAATGATATTTCACCATTTGTCTGTCCATCGCTCGCATCATTCCAGGCTAATGGGTTTCCATTGGGCGGATACATGGTAAGGGAGAGATCATTGTTTGTTGTATGATCCCACTGAAGTGAGACTTCAAGAGTACTGTGTCCGGAGGGTACATAATACTGATGTGGATCAACTTCCCCCTGCCTTACTTCTCCATAAATCGGTGGTGCTTTTGTTACGGATATCACATCCTGCTCAACTGTTTTCACGTCAATTGTTGTTGCAGAACAGGAGTCTGCTGCTACAGGCATTATACATAAGGCCACTAATACTACCATACTTACCAGAACTGAGAAGAAAAATCTCATGAACTATCTTTTTCCCGTAAAATGATATGAATACATTGGTCAAAGTATAGTTTTTTCAGAAAAACCTATTCGCCGGAGTACATCAGTTTGAGACGTATTTTTCAAAAAACTATGTTTTGTCCAATCTTTTCATATAGGGTTATCGAAGATATGCTCGCTTGTAAATCCGACGTACTCCTGAGCAAACAGGTATGTGGTATGAAGGGTTTGCAGGAAACGTGAACGAAAATGAAATGGAAAAAGATCTTTTCAACGAAATTGGCACTGCTCGTACTGCTGCTCGCAGCGTTAGTGATGACTGTGCCTGTAAGTGCAGTCGACAGTCCGTTATTTAGTATCTCTGGAAAGACCACAATGGTTGATTCAAACGATGATATTAGTATATACAATAATAATGAGGCGACTCATTTGTCAGACTATCAACTTGTAACCTTTGCCAATGTTATTCCGATTAGTTCTGATGAAATTTCTCTCCCAATTACACTAAATGGTAAAGAGTATGTTGTTCCATTAACTCACAACACGTTTGAGTCTCTCGATGATGGTATCGATTCTTATTATGGAGCAATTCCGGGGATTACCAATTCAATGATGCTCATAACTGTGAGCGGAGGCAATACCATTTATGGCTCGATACATTTGGATGACGAGACGATTATTATTTCTCCAGTACAAAATCAGAGATCTGCTATTACAAAAAGTCCATTACATAGTGTGTATTCCAGTACTTCATTAACAGATTCTGGGTATGGTCTTTCATTTTGCCTTACAGATGATGACACGGTTGTAACTGATCAGATGTCCTCCTCTCTTGTATCTTCAGAATCTCGTGCATATGCCTATCCACGTATTCTTATTGTTACCGACAGTTATTTTGTCTCAAGTGAGAGTAATTGGCAAAATGCCGCCCAGCAATATATTCAGGAGACAAATTATCAACTGAACCGTAATGATATCCAAGCTTACATGTATATCGCTGGATATGATTCATCCAAGAGTTCTTCGCTACTGAGTTACCCACTCAATGGAAATTCTCCTCGCGAAGCTTTCAAAAGTGTATATTCTATAGCTGATTTGAACAGTTATCAGGCAGATATCGGTGTGTATTTCAGCGGATATGATCTTCCGGGATCTACTGCACTTGGGCAGGCTGAGTCTCCCACATCCTCTGCAAAAAGGTACGCTTGGGTACAAATGGCTGCCGATCAAGATAATACATCCGTTGTCACTGGTAATTATCAAGCACGTGTTTCTGTAACAATTCATGAAATTGGACATCTTTATGGAGCATCACACGGCCAAGCTTTTGAATATACTAGTACCTCCGGTAGCCGTATTTGGACTGTAATGAAAGATGAGTATCGCCCCTCACATAGCTGGGACTACTCATCTCCTTCATACCATGGGGATGCTAATCATAACAATGCAGGCCTGATTGCTTCAAATAAATTCACAGTCGCAGGTTATATCTAACATCAGGAGAATTATGTAACATGTTCGCGAGAATTGTACTTACAATCCTCCTCCTCTCCATTTTTTTCTGTGGAGTGACTGTAGCTGATGAACTGATTCACATTGATGATGTTGGTCCTCAGACAATTGGAGAATCCTTCACTCTTACTGGCAGTGCGGAGTTTCCCGCAGGTACTGTTCTGCATATTCGTATAGTGCCTGTAGATGATGTAGATATTTCTATCTCAGCTGGGCCCTCAAAGAATATGGTGTGGGGGGATACAGTAATAGAAAAGGGACCTGGAGGAACTAATGGTGCATGGAACTATACGGTGAATACTAGCAATCTTCTTCCGACTGCATATTTTGTTCGCGTGTACTCCGATGATGTGAAGTACCCGTACTCCGAACGGGCAACCGCATTTACTGCACGTTTGCCTACTCAAATAAGACCAGAACCCACTGCCTCTTCTCTACCTCTCGTCGGAATTCTTGGGGGTCTTGGCTGTGCCGCAGCTCTGGCCCATAGAATCAGAAAAATCTAAGCACTCAATTTTTTCGGCAACTCATCTGAGAATCATCGAATATTTTACCACATTCATTATATATTCCCTGTGACAAATTCTCAACCATCTCAGGACGTACACAAATGAAATTTCTGTTCCCCTTCTCCTCATCCTCGCTGTCTTCGTCGCGTTTACCGCAGGCTGTATTCAGCCGCAGATACCAGAACCACTTCCCACTCCCATCCCCACTGCTCCACCACCGTCAGGGGAACCTACCTTCTGGATCAGTGATACACCCAGATACCTCTCCTACTGGAACGAAAAAATGGGCTGGAATCTTACAGACCAGACGCTTGATGAATACGCAGAAGAGCTGAACAGTCATCTTGACGCCACGTGGGAAAAAGGAGCGATGGGCTATCATATCACCAACATCAGCCACCATCTCCATGCCGTGAAAAACATCCTCGGTCTCACCGAAGAACAGTTCGATGCATTCGTTACTGCAGATACCGAACAAAAGAAAATCGATCGGGTGAATCATCACAGTCCCAGCTCCAGTCTCTACGAAACTTCCGCAGACCAGAATTGAAACCGCATCGCAGATCAGGACTGGCTGAACAAATAAAAAAAATGTAAAATCTTTTTTTGATAAGAGTTACGCGGTGTGAAATAGTACAAGGAAAAGGGATTTTCCATCCCTTGGCCTCACTCTGAGTAACCACGGAATGCACTGAAGAACAAAGAAGATGGGCGACCTCCTTATGTTTTCCGTGCATTCCGGCGCCGCAGGCGTTCTCCGTGCATTTCTGCGAAGCAGTGAGCAGGCCGAAGGCATGCGATTTTGATATTTTCCGTGAAGCTCTGTGTACTCTGTGCATTCCGTGGTTACTCGAAGTAAAACCACATGTCGGAAAATCACACCGCATAACTCCTATTCGAAAACAAATACAACATCGCTGAACACACCAAAAAATATCCTATATCCCAATCTTTAACCAATGAGCCGTCAATCATCTTACATTATGAAACCGTCAGAACACGGCAAACTTACCAACGAAGTCGGTGCTCCCGTTGGCCAGAACGATCACGCCGTTACCGCAGGACCACGGGGGCCGGTCATGCTGCAGGATGTCTGGCTGCTTGAAAAAATCGCCCACTTCAACCGTGAGGTCATCCCGGAACGAAGAATGCATGCAAAAGGATCCGGAGCCTACGGAACACTCACGGTAACCCATGACATCTCTCGTTACACCAGAGCAAAAGTTCTCCAGCCCGGCACAAAGACCGACCTGTTTGTCAGGTTCTCCACCGTTGCCGGAGAACGGGGAGCTGCTGATGCCGAACGCGACATTCGTGGATTTGCCTGCAAGTTTTACACTGAAGAGGGCAACTGGGATCTCGTCGGCAACAACACGCCCACCTTCTTCATCCGCGACGTTCATCACTTCCCTGATCTCAACCGTGCGGTAAAACGCGACCCGAAGACCAACATGCGTTCAGCCCAGAACAACTGGGACTTCTGGACCATGTTGCCTGAGTGTTTCCATCAGGTCACCATCGTCATGTCGGACCGCGGCATTCCTGCCAGCTACCGCCACATGCATACATTCGGCGAACACACATTCAGTCTCTACGATAAAAATAACAAACGTGTCTGGTGCAAGTTCCATTTCAAAACCCAGCAGGGAATCAAAAACCTCACTGATGCAGAAGCCGCGGCAATCATTGCAAACGATCGTGAGAGTCATGGCCGCGATCTTTTTGAGGCGATCGAACGCGGCGAGTTCCCTCGCTGGACGATGTATGTACAGATCATGACCGAAGAGCAGGCGAAAAACCATTACGAGAATCCGTTCGACATCACGAAGATCTGGCGACATGCCGAGTATCCTTTAATTGAGGTCGGCGTTCTTGAGCTGAACCGCAACCCTGAGAACTACTTTGCCGAAGTCGAACAGTCTGCATTCACGCCGGCCCATGTTGTTCCGGGAATTGGTTTCAGTCCCGACAAATTCCTTCAGGGCCGTCTGTTTGCGTACGGCGACGCTCAGAGATACCGTCTCGGGGTAAACTACAATCAGATTCCGGTCAATCGTGCGAAGTGCGAGGTTCATGATTATCACCGCGACGGTCACATGCGGACCGACGGAAATTATGGGGGAACTCCTGCCTACACACCGAACAGTTATGGCGTGTGGACTGCGCAGCCGGATGTTCTTGAGTCGCCGCTGGATCTTTCGGGCGCAATGTATGCGTATGACCCGACCGATGATCCAACCGATGACTGTTTCCGTGCCGGAGGAGATCTCTGGAGAGTTCTCGAAGAGGACAAAAAAGTTCTCCTGATCGAAAACACTGCGAGAAATATTGAGGCATGTACTGAGAACATTAAGTACCGCCACGCAGTTCACTGCGTGTGGGCTGATCCTGAGTACGGCGAGAAAATGACTGCGGCCTTGGGACTTGATCAGATGCGGGTTGCAGAGCTTGCGAAGGGCGATCATCTATCGCTAATTGCGGCGACTCTGCCGAGTATGTGAGAGCCTCCGGCTGATTGAAAATTATTTTTTTGAAAAATGAAACGCGAATCGCATGCCTGCGGCCTGCTCACCGCTTCGCGGAATAACGCGAATAGCGCGAATAAAAAATCGCCAATGGCGGTTTTTCAAAAAAAATTCTTTTTACATTTTGAAACAAAGAAATCTGTCTGAAATATTTTTTAGTAGATTTTCAAAAATCGCCAATGACGATTTTTCAAAAAAAAATTTCTACATTTTGAAACAAAGAAATCTGTCTGAAATATTTTTTAGTAAATTTTGAAAATCGCCATTGGCGATTTTTTTATTCGTGCTATTCCGCGAAGCGGTGAGCAGGCCGTAGGCATGCGATTCGCGTTCCTCGCGCTATCCGTGTTTCAGGTTCTCAGACATTCACCACTCGGATACTCAGGAAACTCATCAATGATCCGGTACACCTCACGTCCCATCTGCTTGTTGATGGTCATTGCCACATTGATTGCAGAAAGTTCCGCAACAAAAGCCCCGTCCTCTGCTGTGCAGTGGAGGAACTCCTTCATGGGTTCGGAGACATGAGAGTACCAGCTTCTCATCATATCCTGAAACGCTGTAAGAATAGATCCGCCAAGATCAGAACTCTCGCAGATCTCTGTGGGGCAAAGCGGGTTGCCGGTCGCCTCGTAGCGGTAGACCGCTTTGCCTGACGCTGCATCGACAATCTCAAGAAACAGCCGCCGTTCTTTTGGGATAAACCTGATGTCAGCTCCGCAGGGCACTTTCGGATCAGCTTCCGCATTCCATATCTCATCAGGAATGTGTTCCAAAAACGCCGGGCACGTTCGCCAGCCGCATCGTCCGTTATGATGAATGCAGATACCACAAACTCTGCTCAGATGAATTTTTTCCACCGTCTTTGGCGAGGGGTCGCATCTCTCGGCTTCTGCTTCGATGTACGAAAATCCTGAGAGATCAAACACGTCGCTGCGAAGCGGTATGCAGTCTCTCTCCGCAAGTTCACAGCCGTCAAGAGTAATCAGAGAATCTTCAGGCGTGTTTGAGAGAAAGGTTAGATTTCCGTCTGCGAAGATGGTGGTCCCGAGAACAAAACAGCTCAGCCCTTTCGCACTATCATAGAAACAGTAGGCAAGAAAACTATTTCCTTCTTTTGGATACTCATGCCCGCAGGTATTTGGAACACTGCCCATAACGATCAGATATTTTTTATGAACCGAAGCAAAACGGAACTGTGAAAACTGCATCTCAGAATAATTTTGCACCCAGAATACGATAAAGGAAACGACATCTTTTACAGAATTTATTTTATCCAAAAGTGGGCACTTTCGGAAGTCTCATATCATGTCAGCAAAATAAATGTAAACAGTTCTGCGGCGGAGTCTCCTCCCTCGTTCGAATACTAATACTGATGTGAAAATCATGACTGAAAATCGTCCGAAACTGAACAAAGAGCTCGCACAAATGCTCAAAGGCGGAGTCATTATGGATGTGACGACTCCCGAACAGGCAAAAATAGCAGAAGCTGCAGGCGCATGTGCAGTTATGGCACTGGAACGCATTCCGGCTGACATTCGTGCAGCAGGAGGTGTATCCCGGATGAGCGACCCGAAGATGATCAAAGGCATTCAGGCTGCGGTCTCTATTCCGGTCATGGCAAAAGTCCGCATCGGTCACTTTGTGGAAGCCCAGATTCTTGAGGCAATCGAGATCGATTACATCGATGAGAGCGAGGTACTTTCTCCGGCCGATGATGTCTACCACATCGACAAAAACCAGTTCAAAGTGCCGTTCGTCTGCGGTGCAAGAAATCTCGGCGAAGCCCTTCGCCGCATCGTCGAAGGTGCGACGATGATTCGCACGAAAGGCGAGGCAGGTACCGGAGATGTTGTACAGGCAGTCCGCCATATGCGTGATCTGAACAGCGATATCCGCCGTGTTGTCGGCATGCGTGGCGACGAGTTGTATGAAGCTGCCAAGCAGATGCAGGTCCCCTACGATCTCATCCGTTTCGTTCACGAGAATGGCAAACTTCCGGTGGTAAACTTTGCCGCCGGCGGCGTTGCAACTCCTGCTGATGCTGCTCTTATGATGCAGCTTGGAGCAGAAGGTGTGTTTGTCGGCTCCGGCATCTTCAAGTCCGGCAATCCGGCAAAACGTGCGGCAGCTGTGGTGAAGGCTGTCACCAACTTCAATGATGCAAACGTTCTTGCCGAACTTTCCGAGGATCTTGGTCCTGCGATGGTTGGCATCAATGCTGAAGAGATCTCGATTCTGATGGCAGAACGGGGCAAATAATTTCATGCGAGTCGGTGTTCTTGCACTGCAGGGAGCGTTTACCGAGCATATTTGTATGCTTGGCTCGCTTGGTGTTGAGGCTGTTGAGATTCGGAAGAGATCTGATCTCAGCCAGCAATTGGACGGCCTCATCATCCCGGGAGGCGAGAGCACTACTATTACGAAACTTCTGCATGACCTGGGGATTTTCTCTGATCTCCGGGAAAAAATTTCTGCTGGCCTGCCGGTTATGGGTACCTGTGCCGGGTTGATCGTTCTTGCAAAACGCGTTGAGGGAGGAGTTCCCTGTCTTGCAACGATGGATATCACTGCGGTTCGGAATGCCTACGGCAGACAGCTTGGAAGTTTTGAGACGGTCTCACGGTTCGCGGATGTGGGGGATGTTCCGATGACGTTTATTCGTGCGCCTTGCGTCGAAAATCCGGGAGCTGATGTTGAGATTTTGTCAGTCGTTGACGGACGAATCGTTGCGGTCCGCGAGAAAAATCAACTGGCTCTGGCGTTTCATCCTGAGCTTGATTGCGATACGCGAGTTCATGCCTACTTCCTGGATATGATTGATGGGAAGTAATTCGATTTTTTTTATTTTCGGAATTTTTTTTATATGTGGCCTCGCTTGAAATAACCACGGAATGCACAGAGTACACGGAGCTTCACAGAAAAAATGCACGGAGAACGCCTGCGGCGCCGGAATGCACGGAAAGATTTCCGAAATAATTTATTTTATTCTCTCAAAATATGAAAAATATATTCCGTGCATTCCGGCGCCGCAGGCGTTCTCCGTGCATTTTTTATTTTTTCCGTGAAGCTCTGTGTGCTCTGTGCATTCTGTGGTTACTCCAAACAAAACCATCTATAAATAATTTCCATTAACGGAAATTATTTTTTTTACCACTCACGTCATTTTCCCCAGATAATATCGAAGAATCCACAGCGGCGGAATCGAAAGCAGAACCGCCATAATAATTACGAAAACATCCAGCGGCCGCGTATCTTCCATGCCTGCAACCTGTCCGCTGATCAGATAATACCCGAGAATCGTCATCATCAGCAGAAATCCCTCCGTAACAACTGCGGTCTCCACACTTTGAAAAAGCTGCATTCGTATGTATTTTGTTCGCAGGGACGCTTAAGTGTTCGCTGCAACACGTTACCCTTATGATATTTGCCGTCAGATTAAACGGATATCTATGGGAGAGGGAGAAGGATGTCCGGAGAATCCCGGACCGGGATTCGATCAAAACCAGTACAATCGTCTGATTCACTGCGCAAAGACCGGCGACCTCAGCGAATGGAACAAACCATATCTCGCCGTCGTCGAAGAGCTCAAATCCATTTCCGGCTCTGACATCTGGATGGATCGTGCAGGACTTCATGACACCGTATATGACAGTGCCGAAGATCACGGCGTCCGCCTTGAAGGCGCGGGCCTTGCAGAACTCAACCTCAAAGGTATCGAACTGCGGGACGCATGGCTGGAACGTGCCAACTTCTACAAAACCAATCTGGAAAAAGCCTCACTCGCCCGTGCGCATCTCGCCAAATCCTCACTCTTTCGTGCGAACCTTACCGGTGCCGACCTCCATGAAGCTGACCTCTCCGGTGCTGACATGCGGGAAGCAAACCTCGAAGGAGCTGATCTCAAAGCCGCGAATGTTTCAGACGCCGACCTCAGGGAAGCAAACCTTGAAGGAGCCGACCTGTTCCAGGCAAACCTCTCCGGCGCAAAACTCAGCATCGCAGTTCTTGAAGGAGCCGACCTCAGAGAGGCGAACCTCTCGGGCGCTGACCTTCGTGAGACAAACCTTTCGGGCGCTGACCTCAGGGAGGCAAACCTTTCGGGCGCTGACCTTCGTGAAGCAAACCTCGAAGGAGCCGACCTGTTCAAGGCTGACCTCTCCGGCGCAAAACTCAGCAGCGCCAGAATGCGTGGAGCAAAACTCGGCCTCGCCGTCCTCAGGGACGCAGACCTCTCCTACTCTGTCCTTCTCAGAGCAAATCTTTACGAAGCAGACCTCTCGGGCGCAGTACTCACCGAAGCAGAGATCAGCGAAGCTGACCTTCGCGAGGCGAATCTCTCTGACGCAGATCTCACCGAAGCAAAACTTGACGGCGCAAAACTCTCCCGTGCCAACCTCACCGACGCCAAACTTATCGGTGCAAACCTTCTCCGTGCAGACCTCCATGATGCTGAACTTGACCGTGCCGACCTGAAAAAAGCCATCCTCACCGACGCAGATTTAGTTGGTGCCCATCTGCGGGAAACAACGCTCCGTGAAACCGAACTTGTCAGAACCAACCTCTCGGGTGCCGCCCTCGGCGAAGCCGACCTTACTCAGGCGAACATGGAAGCATGCAGACTGGAGAATGCAAACTTCGAAGCAGCACTTCTCTCAGGAGCTGTCCTTCGCGGCGTCTCTGCCAAACATACCGACTTCCGTCGTGCGGTGATGGATGGCGCTGACATGACCGCAGCTGACCTACGGTATGCGACCTTCATGCGTACTGAAATGCGTGGAGCAAAAATGTCGAGATGCGATCTCAGAAACGCGATGATCGAAGAGGCCAGACTTGAAGGAGCCGACCTTACCAAAGCTGATCTCAGGCAGGCAGACATGCAGGATGCAATCCTCTGGCGGGCGAAACTTGTCGAGGCAAACCTTCGCGAGGCTGATGTCAAGGAGGCTGACCTCTCCGGCGCTGACCTTACCGGTGCTGATCTCTCGGAGGCGTACCTCGAAGGCGTAAAATTCCGCAACTCAACGCTGTTCGGTACGACCTGTTACCTTGCCAGTGTTGACGGCAGGACCGTCATTGCGAAGTGTGCGATTGACGGCAACACCGACTTTACCGGTGTCGGCATATCAGCCGCGAGAGTCGATCCGAAACTTCAGTCAAGACTTCTTCGCAATATTCGCAAGATCTGGTGGGGCGAGTGGTATGCCGAGAAGAAAATTCTCCACTGGCTTGAACGGCAGGCAGGCATTCCCGAAGAACCCGAACTTCCGAAGATCAAACAGCCGTATGTTCCCGAGAACTCATCTGTCGCTGCAAAAATGCGGGGCTTTGCTTCCTCATCTTCGTCAGGAGCTGATCAGTGGAAGAAACGGTTTTCCGCAAAACCTGTCCGGACATTCTTCGAAGGCATCCTTCAGGTTTTTGAGTCGATATTTGTGAATCTGCCAATCAAACTCTTCTGGAAAATCTCAGACTACGGCAGCAAAACCTGGCCGATTGTCGGAGCGTTCATCCTGCTGAATCTGGTGTTTACCTTCCTGTATCTGTATGTCGTGCCTCTTCTGCCGGTGATGACTCCAACAGGCATTGAGTCTGTGGCGCTTCTTGACAATACGGCAGGCCCGCTGATGGGATTCATGCAGACCACGATGATTCTCTTCAGCATCACCGACATTGCAACCAAAAATCTCGGATACATTCCGATGTTTTTCTCTCTGGTGCATGTGCTGCTCGGATACTTCATCCTCGCGGCTCTTGTCACGCGGTTTGCGGTGATGTTTCAGGGCCAGAGTCCCTGAACTTTTTTTTACGATTTTTTTCGCAGCTCCGCCCACGGAAAATCAGAACACACGGAGTTTCACGGAAAAATGAAATTTCATCGCAAAAAATGCACGGAGAACGCCTGCGGCGCTGAAATGCACGGAATATATTTTTTCATATTTTGAGAGAATTAAAAAAATTATCTCGGAAATCTTTCCGTGCATTTCAGCGCCGCAGGCGTTCTCCGTGCATTTTTTGCGAAGCGGTGAGCAGACCAAAGGTATGTGATTTTCAGTGAAGATCCGTGTACTCTGTGCATTCCGTGGTTACTCCAAGCGAGACCACATGTCGCAGAATCATCCCGCGTAACTCCTATACAAAAATAATTCACGTAAAAAAAATAATTTTTTAGTTGCGTCTCAGAACCGCGGCAACTGCGACGAGGCCGAGAAGTCCGAAGAGTGCAAAGCCCATTGGCGACTGAGTCGGAATGGGGCCTGGAAGCATACTCAGCGTGATGGACACGTAGCTTGTCTGTCCAGCTCCCGGCATCGTGACCGGAGAGGTCTGTTCATAGAATCCCGGAGAGCTTGCACGGACATCGGTTACCGGCGTTCCGGTTGTGTAGACGGTAAATGTTGTCGGACCATAACAGTAGCCGCTGTCGAGAACTGAACCTGATGCACTCAGGAGTTCGACGAATGCGCCGTCAACATTACAGGACACCTGAATGTATCCGACATCACCGCCGACCGATGTCGGAGGAATCGATACCAGAGTAAGAGATGCCGAGACATACTCTCCGGCTGCGGGCATGGAGACTGAAGAACTGTCACCATAGTAGCCGCTCTTGCTTGCCCTGACCTGAGTGATCGGTGTTCCGGTAACAGGAACGTCAAACGTCAGTCTTCCGTAGCAGTATGCGCTGTCTGCGACATTGCCGTTTACATCAATTAACTCAATTAAGGCTCCGTCAACATTACAGGAGACCTCAATATAACCGCTGTTCTCACCAGCTGCTGCAACAGGAGATACTGCGGCAAGCAGCAGCACGGCGAACACCATCAGAATCATGTAGAGAATTTTTTTCAAAAACATCACTTCCACTTCTACTAACACCACGGAAATTCAAATTCCCGTGAATATGTAAGTATCAGTGCGTTTCTCTTTTGAATATTGTGATTATGATTTTCCTTCCTCCCGAAAAATTATCAGTTCTGGCGTCATAGGAGATAACATATGAAAAAATATCTGCTGATCCTTGCCGTCCTGCTGCTTGTTGCCGCCGCAGTATTTGGTGCAGGATGCATTCAGTATATCCCGGGTCAGCCTACAACGCCGACCCCGACTCCGTCAGAGACGATGACGGAGATTCCAACAACCGCTCCAACCCAAGTAACAGCTGTTCAGACTCAGACACCAAAACCCCAGAGAACCCAGATGCCCATGCATCAGATTGACGGATCCGGAACCATGCAGACCTGGCAGATATGGCTGGACCCCGGAGTCTCGATCATCACCGGCAAAAATTACGGCACCGGAAACTTTGTGGTCTGGCTTTGTGAGAACGGTCAGCATGTGGACATGCTGTTCAATGAACTCAACTCTTACGAAGGAAAGACCGCGTTTGAGATTGATGATGCCGGGTACTACACGTTTGATGTGATCGCTTCGGGCACCTGGCAGCTGTTGGTGGACGGTCCGTACGATGCGAGCCTTGCGTCTTTCAATACCTACCGCCCAAACGGTATTATGTTCATTACCGGATCAAACACCATGACCTCTGCCCCGTTCACTCTGGAGAAAGGCGTCGCTGTGTTTAACGGCTACTATCAGGGATCAGATTCGATCTCGGCAACCCTGTATGCGAACGGCGTGTCGGCAGGAATGCTTGACTCGGATGCCCGAGGTCCGGCAAAGACGCAAGTTGTGTATCCGGTACAGATTGCAGGATCCTACACGCTGAATGTGAACACGGTAGGAAACTGGGGCTTTGAGATAACCCAGCCGCTTCCGGTGAATCCGATTCCGTTCTCCTCTATCTCCGGCAATGGCGATGAGGTGACGCAGTACTATGCCATCACCGGTGATCAGATGCTGACCATGTCAAACTCAGGCACTGTTCCTGCCGAGCTGATATTTTATCAGGCTGACGGAACGGTTGTCGGCGATGTGGTGATTCCTGCGGGCGCTACAGATTCCAAATATCTGCTGAAAAATCCGAAGGCCGGCGGAACGGTTGTGTGTCTGGTATCGGTCAGTGCGAATGGTGCCTGGTCGGTTTCCGGAACACATTCGTAAAAATAAAAAAAAATATTTTTTTGTAATTATTTGAGCATCGCAACTGCGTCAGCGACGGTTTTGTTTTCAACCGTGATTGCATAGATTGCGTTGCAGAACTTTACTGCTTCATCCAGTGTCTTCTGGTGGATGTTTCTTCCGGTTGCGTTGCCTGCTGCCCCACCGACGTGAATCTGTTCATAGAGTTCTTTGAGGAACTTTTCTTCCGTGGTTGCCGAGCCGCCGGCACAGACGAGCTTTGTTCTGCCTGCTGCTTTGACTGCTTCGCGGAGAAGTTCTGCAGAGTTTACTCCTTCTTTTTTCGGTGCATTGACCTTGACAAAGTCGCTGCCAAGGCATGCGGCTACACCTGCGGCTCCTGCGATTAAGTGTGCGTCTTTTTCGTCTTTGACTGCTTTGCCGCGTGGGTAAATCCAGAGGACGGTGACCATGCCGTACTGGTGGGCTGCGTTGATCAGCTGGGCTGCTTCTGCAAGCATGTCTGCTTCTTCTTCGCTGCCGAGGTAGATGGTGTAGCCGATTCCTGCGATCTTGACACCGCGGTCTGCGATGTCTGCGATCTGATCAACAGTCCAGAGCTGCGGGCTGACCGGATCTTTCTGGGAGACGCCGACGAGGTGGGTCTTTGAGTTCATCTTCACCAGATACGGGACATCAGGATAGTCCATTGCGTAGCGGCTGATGAGTCCAAGCTGTGCGGCAAGCACGCCGATATTTGCTTTTGCTGCGATGCGGAAGAGGTGTTCCGGATCTGCGTCATCAGCAGGGATTCCTTCGCCGCAGAAGTCATCGTTTAAGTGTTCGATCTTTTGATCGCCGGCAAACAGCATGAGCCGGCCGGAACCTGCGGTGATCATATTGTAGTTTGCAATATACTGGTCCCGCATACATTCGGGGACGTCCAGAGGAACCTTCACATCAGTCATTATCGTATATGTTGCCTTCTGAGATTGTTAAGGTTACGAGTCGGAATTTCCGATTTCTAATGTGGGGCTTTCCCTGCCGCGAACGCGGCACGGGAAAGCCCCACAGAAATCAATAATTCCGACGCACTCGACGCTTCGCGCCTCGGAGAGCTTGTTGATGAAATGGTGAAAAATGTAATTTTATTTATTAAAAAAATCGCCATTGGCGATTTTTCATTCGCGTCATTCGCGTTTGAAATCAGAATTTCTTGCCGTAGCTGGTATGCTGCTGCCATCCGGGATTCATCGTAAATCTTCCCGGAGCATACTCAACAGCGTAGCGGATTGCACTGTCCACAAAGGACTTCGCCTCTGAACATGCATCTCTGACCGGATAGCCGAGGGCAATGTGGGATGCAATGGCTGATGCAAAACAGCAGCCCGAACCGTGAACATCCTCAAGCGGATACACATTGCCGTGCAGAAGCACTGTTCCGTTTTTATCAGCAAACACATCCGTTGCCTTGCGGAAATCTGCATGTCCTCCCTTGATGACAACAGACTTTGCCCCGAGATCCAGGAACCAGTGAGCTGCTTCCTCCATCGATGCGGCATCGACGATGTCGATGCCTGAGAGAACCTTTGCCTCCGGTAAATTTGGCGTGACCACACTCGCACGGGGAATCAGCGACTCGACAAGTTCACGTTCTCCTCCCTCATCCAGCAGCCGATACTCGCGGGTTGCAAGAAGAACCGGATCAATAACAAGCCCCCGATCCTCAGGCAGGGATTTTGCAACAGCCCGAACCGTCTCCGCATTCTTCAGCATCCCTGTCTTGTAGCACCCGATTGGAAAATCCTCCTCAAGAGCTGCAATCTGCTGGCCGATAAACTCCGGCTCAACAGACGCAGTGCTTGTCACATGGTTTGCATTCTGCGCGGTAAGAGCAGCAACGACTGTCATTCCCCAAACACCACATGCCGTCATCGTCTTCAGATCAACCTGCAGTCCAGCACCGGCTGACGGGTCAGAACCGGCAACGGATACGGCAAACGCCATTCCCTTGAGCAGATTCCCGGCAGACTTTTGCGAATATTTTTCCGATGTATCCGGCGTATTTCTCATACTGATATCCTTTGCATGCTGAACCATAAGAGTTCTCGTATCCTGCCCTTTGGCTAACTTTATAGGCTGCTATCTCGCAAGTATTGTATGGATGTTGAAGGATATGTCCGCCGCAGTCTGCATAAAGGAATCTCTGAGGAAGAGGTTCTGAAACTGCTGCAGGAACGCATTCTTGAAATAAAAAATATCGATGCCGGTTACGCCTCTGAAGTTGCCCGTGCGGTCATCGACGAAGTGAAGATAACCGAAGGGCTGACCGGCGATCTGTTTTCCTATGAACACGCTGGCGTGACCATGGGAGAGTTCGGTGTCGGTTCAAGGGGCTCCGGAGATTTTTACGCACATCGAAAAATTGCCGAGGTGATCGGCAAGACTTCTGCTGATGTGGGCGTGGATCAGATGGATGACGGCGGAGTTGTCCGGGCGAACGGGACGTATGTTATCACAACGGTTGACGGCATGCACTCGCGTCTGTCTGACTTTCCGTTCCTTGCCGGATTTCATGCAACCCGTGCGACGCTTCGCGATGTGTATGTGATGGGAGCAAAACCGGTCGGTCTCATCTCCGACGTCCACATCGCTGATGACGGTGATGTGGCGAAGCTGTTTGACTACACGGCAGGAATCACTACGGTGGCAGGAGCCCTGAACGTTCCCCTGATTGCAGGGTCCACACTCCGCATTGGCGGAGATATGGTGATTGGCGATCGGATGACCGGCTGCGTGGGTGTGGTTGGGGTAGCTGATCATGTGACTGCAAGAAAGTCGACAACCCCTGGCGATGTGCTGCTGATGACGACCGGCTCGGGCGGCGGGACGATTGCGACCGCAGCGATTTACTCAGGCAATGCTGAGGTTGTGGAGGAGACGATCAATCTGCACTTCCTGAAAGCATGCGATGCTTTGATCAGATCGCAGGTTTTCCCCCGCATTCATGCGATGACCGATGTGACCAACGGCGGTCTTCGCGGCGATGTGTTTGAGATGGCGGAAACCGCGAGCTGTACGGTTGTTGTGGATGATGCTCCGCTTCGCGGTCTTGTCGCACCCAAGGTTCTGGCTCTTCTTGACAAACTCGGCATCGATTATCTTGGCGTGAGTCTGGACGCTCTTCTTGTTGTGGCACCGCCAGAGTATGCGGATGAGATCATTGCGACTGTTGCGAAGGCAGGGGTTCGGATGGAGAGAATAGGATTTGTCCGCGAAGGTCCGGGCGTTTCTCGCCTCATCAGGAATGGTGTTGAGGGAGAGTTTCTGCCAAAGTTCCGCGAGGCTCCCTATACTCCTCTGAAGAAAGTTGTCGACCGGCCGGGCCGCGACTTTGAGGAGATGAAGAGAGGAATTGATCGGGCGGCGGCTGCGGCACGGGAAAAGAAGGACCGCGTCCTTGCCAAACTTCAGTAATTTTTTTTTGAATAGGACTCACGCAGTGTGATTTTTCGCCATATGGTTTTACTTGGAATAACCACGGATCACACAGAAATTTTCGGAGCTTCACGGAAAAAATGCACGGAGAACGCCTGCGGCGCCGGAATGCACGGAATATATTATTCATATTTTGAGAGAGTAATAGAGGATAAATTGTCTTGGAGATCTTTCCGTGCATTCTCGCGAAGCGGTGAGCAGGCCGAAGGCATGCGAATCCGGCGCCGCAGGCGTTCTCCGTGCATTTTTTCCGTGAAGCTCTGTGTGTTTTGTGCATTCTGTGGTTATTTCGAGTGAGGCTAAAGACAGATAAATCACAAACAATGAGACTCACCCCACGTGATTGAAAAAAGTAATATGAAAAAAACTCTACAGTTTTTTCACCGGAATCTGAACTTCGGTCTCCCACTCATCAGGGTTTTCTCTGTCCCAGACACCGTGAATGTACTGTTCCCTCGGTGGCGCCGCAAGTTCATAACCATGTTCCTCAACCCAGGCAAACGCAAACGCATATGCATCGCCGAGCTTTGCGTAATCTCCCTTATGCAGAACACAAACAGCAGGAACCGCCTCCAGCTCTCTGAACCGGATGGTTTCGGTCTCTTTTCCTGCCGCCTCCACCACCTGACCATACTCGATCATGATCTCCTTCTCCGGCAGCACATCGCAGGGTTCCAGATAAGCGGTATAACAGTACTCATTACAGCGAAGATCGGGATTTTTCTCCCTGCACTCCTCTGCCGACCTGAGAATAAAATCAGGAATCTCCTCAAAGGATCTGATCTTCCCTTGTTTGTAATAAACAGTACAATTGGGGAGATCCTTTACTTCTGCAGCATAATTCATGTAAATACCTCAGCATATTTTTCAGCACCATGACGAAAAAGTCGTCTGGCGTGTTGTTCCAAGCGACAGATACGGCAGTGCCCGTTTCATCACCACGCCGCAGCCGCGAAGGGCAGCCGTATTTCTGACACTCTGCACTTTTCTTGTCTGTACAATCGCCTCAGCACTAACCGCACCGATACCGGGCACCCGAAGCAGCTCGGACTTCTCTGCCGTGTCCGGATTCAGGAGGGACAAATTCTGCGCAAGAAGGATTTTTGGATCCGTATTCAGCAGCATTCCCTCCTCATCAAATGCGGGAGTCAGCTCCCCGCGACTGTAGCCGTACAGCCGGAGAAGAGCATCCATCTGATACCAGCGGTTTGCCCGCCACACCGGCGTATTCTCATGCTTTTCCAGGGGTGTATCGGAAATCGCATAAAATGCCGAGTAGTAAACCCTTGCAGGATGATACTTTTCATAGGACGTCGCAACAGTGTCGAAGATATCCTTGTCACTCTCGCCAGCAGCTCCCACCACAAACTGGGTTGAGTGGCGGTCCGGCATAATCTCCGCAAGCCACTGATGGCGGGTAAGGAGATCGGACCGGTAATTCTTCACCGTTGCAATCTCTGCGAGATAGGAGGAGTTCGGCGCTTCCAGATTGATGCTTAAGCGGGTTGCATACTTTGCAAGTTCGGCAATGTCGGTGCGGGAAGCTCCCGGAAGAACCTTCAGATGCAGATACCCACGATACCCGGCGGAACGAATCAGGCGTGCAGTCTCGGTCAGTTTTTCCATACCAAGATCCACATCACCTCGGGGAATTCCGGTGCTGAGCAAAAGACCGCCGACGCGTCCTTGTCGATGCAGAGTAAGGTATCCATGGGCAAGTTCTTTTGGAGTAAAGCTGACGCCGGTTTTTTTACCGCAGACGCCGCAGTAGGCACAGTCAAACGAACAGGTTCCTTCAAGCAGAATGCGCATAACATTGCAGCATTTGCCGGACCCCTCATTACGACCGGTCTGGTCGAAGAAGGTTGAACTTGTCGCCCGTTCGATTTTCTGCATCAGCTCCGACATTACACATTATGATTGGCATGAGGGGATTTAAACCCAGGACCGCGCGTACTGAAAGTGCTCTTTTGGAAGTGATAAGCAGCACTTTTGGAATCATCTTTGAAAAAAATCGAACAGACCAAAATGATATCGAAATGAATCATTATAGATAGGGCTTACACGATCGCGAAAATTTTCAAACACGAACCACACGAAAAATCACGAAATATTTCGAAAAACACGAAATAGGGACATTGATGCAAACTGTGATCCCGAGTGATTTCGTACTGTAACGCGTTCTCTTTTCTTCTCGTCTTTCTCGAGATATACGGTGGTTCAATTTGAATCCAAGAGCAAATTTCGTGTTTTTGGAAATATTTCGTGAGTTAATTATTTCGTGATTTTTCGTGTGGTTCGTGTTTCAAAAAACCTCAAAACGACATCACATTGAAAAATAATTCTTCTGATATCGTGCGTCACCTCACAAAATCACTCCGTGTAACTCCTATTCTAAAACAATAGCACACCACCCGAATGTTTATCCATTCCCACGCTGATAACTCAACTATGCCCAGCAAAGCCGAGATACGGGAACACCTCAGATCCGTTCGCGATGCTTTGACGCTTGAAGAACGCCGCGAGAAAAGCTACTACATCACCGAGCATCTCATCAGATTCCTCAAGCCCTATACAACAGTTTTCGCCTACGTCTCCAAAGAACCTGAGGTCGAATCGCTTGTCATCATCAACAGTCTACTTGGTGCGGGAAAGACCGTAATTGTTCCAATCATTGACACAAAAACAAAAACACTCCGCCTCTCCTACCTCACCTCAGTCGCAGACCTCGAACCGGGAACCTTTCAGGTACCCGAACCCCTCTCTGCAGAAATTCCGGCAGACATCGACAAAATCGAGATAGCCCTCCTGCCTCTGATCGGATTTGACCGCTCCGGCAACCGCATCGGATACGGCGCAGGATACTATGACAGATTCTTCGACGTCTACCCTGACATCCCCCGCATCGGCCTCGCCTATGCCTGTCAGGAAGTTGACCGGATTCCTGCCGAGTCCTACGACCGGAAAATGGACTGGATTGTGACCGAAAACGGAATTACCATCTGTAATCCTGCGCGTCCTAAAGTTCCGCGTAATGTGGTTCTATAAATCTCTTTTTACCGCCCGCGGGTATTTGCCCACACATATAGTTTAAATATAACATAACGCTTACGCATAGTAAACAATACCTTACAGGTGATACTTTCATGACTGACAAAATTACTCTACCATTTATTGTACAGGAGGCAGACAGCAGCGACGTTGGACGCGGATACGCGAGAATCAACAACGACGTCATGACAAAACTCGGCGTAAACTCCGGAGACTTTGTAAAAATCACCGGCAAAAGAACCGGCGTCGCCAAAGTCATGCGTTCTTCGGTGAGCGGATCGGGCACGATTGCCATTGACGGTGACACCCGTCGTGCGGCAGGAGCAGGTATCGGCGACACCGTCATGGTGGAAAAGACCACACCGCAGACCGCCGCCAAAATTACCATCCAGCCCGCAGCCCAGAGCATCAAACTTGACAGCCGCCAGCTGGAACAGTTCATTCAGGGACAGTACGCCGGAAAACCGATCGCCAAAGGTCAGATAATTGCAATCCCGCTTGCAACCCAGCAGACGAGAGAAGACCCGTTCCTCTCAGGATGGGGAGGATTCTCCAGCTACAGCACCGAATACTACGCATTCGTCATCTCTGACGTCTCTCCGGGCGACATCGCCATCATCGGATCCGAAACCGCAGTCCATTACAAAGACTCGGTCTACAAAGGAGACGACGCCCCGAAAGGAAAATCCGCAGGCAACATCCATTACGAAGACATCGGCGGACTTGGCCGCGAACTCTCCCAGGTTCGCGAGATGATCGAGTATCCGCTCAGACACCCCGAAGTCTTTGAAAAGCTCGGCATCGAACCGCCAAAAGGCGTCCTCCTCTACGGTCCACCCGGAACCGGCAAGACGCTTATCGCCCGGGCAGTCGCCAACGAAGCAGGTGCCTACTTTGACACGATTTCAGGTCCTGAAATCGTGTCAAAATATTACGGAGACTCCGAAGAAAAACTCAGAGACATCTTCCAGAAAGCAGAAGAAAACTCTCCGGCAATCATCTTCATCGACGAAATCGACTCCATCGCACCCAAACGTGAGGAGTCCAAAGGCGAGATGGAACGGCGTGTCGTAGCCCAGCTCCTGTCTTTGATGGACGGCTTAAAGAGCCGCGGCAAAGTCATCGTCATTGCTGCAACCAACCTTCCCGACTCAATCGATCCGGCTCTCCGCCGCGGCGGACGCTTCGACCGCGAGATTGAAATCGGCGTGCCTGACAAAGAAGGAAGAAAAGAAATTCTTCAGATCCATTCAAGAAACGTTCCGCTTTCCGAGAACGTTGACCTGATCAAGTACGCGAACACCACCCACGGATTTGTGGGAGCGGATCTCGCCCTCGTCGTCAAAGAGGCCGCAATGCATGCATTACGCCGCGAGTTCCCTGGCATGAATCCTGACGAGACCATCTCCAAGGAGAAGCTCGAAGGTCTGAAGGTCACCGCCGAAGACTTTGAGTCCGCGTTGAAAATGGTCCAGCCTTCCGCAATGCGTGAGGTTCTCGTTGAAGTGCCGGACATTCACTGGTCTGACGTTGGCGGGCTTGACGGTGTCAAGGAAGAGCTTCAGCAGGCAGTTGAGTGGCCGCTGAAGTATGCGGACGTCTACAAACAGTTTGCCACAAAATCCCCGAAGGGATTCCTGATGTTCGGGCCTCCCGGTACCGGCAAGACCCTGCTGGCAAAGGCTGTCGCGAACGAGTCCGAGTGCAACTTCATCGCGGTAAAAGGTCCTGAGCTGATGTCGAAATGGGTCGGCGAGTCCGAGAAGGGCGTGCGGGAAATTTTCCGCAAAGCACGGCTTGCGTCTCCGTCGATCATCTTCTTTGACGAGATTGACTCGATCGTTCCCCGCAGAGGAAGCTACGAGGGCTCGTCCCATGTAACCGAAAGTGTAGTCAGCCAGTTCCTGACCGAGCTCGACGGGCTTGAGGAGCTGAAAAACGTGGTGGTGATTGGTGCGACCAACCGTCCGGATATGATCGATCCGGCGCTGCTTCGTCCCGGAAGGCTTGAGCAGCACATCTTTGTGCCGCCGCCGGATGAGGAAGGGAGAAAACAGATTCTTGAGGTCTACCTCAAGGGTGTGAAGGAGATGCTTGCCGAGGATCTGAATGTGGACGATCTGGTTGCCGCAACGGACGGGTTTGTCGGAGCAGACATTGAGGCTCTGGTTCGCGAGGCGAAGATGGTTGCCATCCGCGAGTTCGTGAAGGCGATGGCAGGCAGAGAGGCGCAGGAGATCTCACTTGCGATTGGCAGCGTGAGGATCTACAAACGCCACTTCGATGAGGCGCTGAAGCGTGTGCGTCCGTCGATGGATAAGGAAGGACGCAGGAATGCGGAACGTGACTCCTGGCCGTACCGGTTCAATGAGGAGGAACGTGCAACGCTTGATAAGGCGTTAACGGCGCTGAAGATGGCTGAGTATAAGGCTGATGAGGATGCGGCTGCAAAGGATCAGACTGCAAAGCTGGACAGGCTGCTGATGAGTCATCAGAAAGACTTTAGCGCAATCAGAGAGATAACTAAGAAGATGGAAAACTGAGGTTAGTGGGGGTCACCCCCCAGCCCCGGTTTTCGGATGTGAACGAGAATGCCAGAGTCACCGGATGATGCCTACAAAGATCTGATGGATATTATTCATCAGATTATTACTGCTCATGTTTCGGGCGACGGCGAGGAGAAGCTCCCGCCCGTCATGGGAGTGAAGTTTGTGTTAAACGGGGGCACGATTCATCTTGCCCCGATTAATCCTCAGCCAAAGACGATTCCAATCGAGGTGTTTGAGGATGAGGGGACAGTTATTATTCAGACGGAACTGCCCTATAACTGTCAGGATGATTTTTTCATCGCGTATCAGGATGGAAAACTGCAGCTGAATGCAGGCGAGCGGCGGGAGTATACGGCGGTGATTCCGGTGCCGCCAATCGATCCGGCGCTGACCGAGACGCATCTGCATAACGGTGTGCTTGAGATTGTGTGTTTCAAGAAAATTCTTCCGAAGATGGAAGAGTAATCATTCCACTTTTTTTCAAAAATGATTATTGAAATAATCATTATTTGGATTATATATTGATAAGAGATGGGAGGTTACTCTTCTTTTGGCAGCATCTGCAGAAGAGTAGTGAATGGTTTTCTGGAGTTCTGAGATTATTTCCCGCTTTGCCATTCTCCTCCTCTCACTGACGTCAGACGTCAGACGTCAGATGTCAGATGTCACCTATGTTTTTGAAAAAAAGATCATCCCCGAAAAAATTCCCTTACCAAAAATTGAGACAAAGTGATTGTATTTATATACTCAATGTCATAACTATACCACAAGAGGAAATATTCTCTCTCACTCATCTTCGATGAAGAGAGGAGAAGCAAAAATTTTCCAGCTATATCTTTTCTTACAACCTATGTGACATCTGAAGTCTGACATCTGACATCTGACGTCAGCAAGAATTCAGTTGACGACATATCCATCACTGAAATCAAAAAACCCTTCATTTCCGTGATGTTCACGTCTGCTCCGTGATGTTTTCTCCGTGTGATACCACGAAAAGATTTAGTCTATTTTTTCTGGAAAAAATAAGCGGGTCAGTGGCGAATGGGCATGATGAGAAAAGAAAACCGCAAATCCACGCAAATCTCGCCCTTCGGGCTCCACAAATCGCATTTGCGAACCGTCGCTCTCATCCCGCCGGATTCCGGCGGGCTCGTTGCTATCGCAACCGCGACTGCAAATGCTGGGCGGCGCCAGTCGGGCGCCGCATGTTGTTTATCGGATAATATTCATGGTGTGTCATTGTGTCTGAAACTTTCAAATTGTCCTCACTTCGGATGCGATCCATTCAACCTATGGCGGCGCCCGACTGGCGCCGTCCAGCGTTTGCCGTCGCGGTTGCGATAGCAACGAGCCCGCCGGAATCCGGCGGGATGAGAGCGACGAAATAGCAAACGCGATTTGCGGAGCGAGCATCAGCGAGCGAGATTTGCGTGGATTTGCGGTTCCTTTTTCAAGCGAAACCACGCTCACCACTTACCCGATTACTTTTTTCCAGAAAAAATCGACTAAATCTTTTTGTGAGATTACATTTCCGTTCGTTTTCCGTGGGCGGAGCTACGACAAAAGCCACCGCCAAAAAAAAAATTATCAGAACTGCGGAACTTTCCGCAGCATCTTATCAATCGCACGGGCCGCATCCTTTGCCGTCCCCATCGCAAGAATCACCGTTGCTGCCCCTGTTGCAACATCCCCTCCGGCGTAGACCGTTGGAATCGAAGTCTGGCCAAGACAGTTCACCGCAACACTTCCATTCTGGTTACGTGCAAGATCCGGCAGCATCCGCAGCAGCAGCGGATTTGGTCCCTGACCAATAGCCTCGATGACCACATCCGCCTCCACCACAAAGTTGCTTCCCTCAATCGGCTCAAACGAACTGCGGCCATCATCTCCCGGACTGCCGAGTTCCATTCTGATCGCCTCAACACCTTTGACCGACCGGTTCTCGCCTTCCACAAACCTAACAGGATTCGTACAGCAGGAAAACTCCACGCCCTCCTCCTTCGCATGACGGACCTCATCCAGCCTCGCCGGCATATCAGCCTCTCCGCGGCGGTACATCAGCGTCACTGCCGCCCCCATCCTTCGGGCAACACGGGCTGCGTCCATAGCAACATTTCCGCCGCCAATCACCACAACCCGCTTTCCAAACTTCACCGGCGTATCATTTGCCGGGAAACTTGCAGCACCCATCAGATTCACCCGTGTCAGAAACTCATTTGCCGAGTAAACGCCGCAGAGATTTTCTCCCGGAAGATTCATGAAGTACGGCAGCCCGGCTCCCGTTCCAAGGAAAACCGCATCGTAGCCGAGCAGCTCCTCAACAGGCACACTCCGGCCTACCACATGATTCGTCTTTACCTCTGCACCAAGTTTTTTCACCTGATCAATCTCGGTCTGCACGATATCCTTTGGCAGACGAAACGCTGGAATACCATACATCAAAACTCCGCCCGCCTCGTGCAGCGCCTCAAACAAAGTCACCGAGTGACCGAACCGTGCAAGCTCCGCGGCTGCCGAAAGACCGGCCGGTCCTGAACCCACAACCGCAACACGCTTACCGGTCGGCGGGAGCCGGACAGGCGTCTCAATACCATTCTCCCGCTCCCAGTCAGCGACGAAACGCTCGAGGTGACCGATCGAAATCGGCGTATCCTTATTGCCGAGCACGCACTCGCCCTGGCACTGGGTCTCCTGCGGACAGACGCGGCCGCAGATGGCAGGCAGCATGTTGTCCTTCTTAATGATCCGTGAAGCCTCGCGGAACTCACCCATCTCGCATGCATGAATAAACGCTGGAATATCAATTCCTACCGGACATCCGTTCACACACTTCGGCTTCTTACACTGAATACACCGGGCGGCCTCAGCTATAACCTCGGCCTCGGTGAATCCGAGATCCACCTCGGCGAAGTCTGTTACGCGAAGCTCTGCATCTCGATCCATTTACGCCACCTTCCTGCATCTGCACTCGTGATGAGCGTCGTGATACTCGACCGACTGCTTCTCTTCAGGCACATACATCCGCTGGCGTGCCAGAAGATCGTCCCAGTCGACCTGATGAGCGTCAAACTCAGGGCCGTCAACACAGGCAAACTTCATTTTGCCGCCAACGGTAACCCGGCAGGATCCGCACATTCCTGTGCCGTCCACCATTACCGGATTCAGCGAAACATAGGTCTTGATGCCGAACGGTTTGGTAACGCCGCTTGTTACCTTCATCATCATGCCTGGGCCGATAATCCAGACCTTGTCGATCTTTCTTCCGCTTTCGCACAGCGTCTGAAGAGGTCCGCTTGCAAATCCTTTGATGCCGTAGGATCCGTCATCGGTTGTGACGAACAGTTCATCGCAGATTGCCCGCATCTCGTCCTCAAGAATTAACAGACTCTTGTTTCTCGCACCGATAATGCCGATAACATGGTTGCCGGCATCTTTTGCTGCCTGGGCAATGATCGGTGTACAGGCAACGCCAACGCCGCCGCCGACGACAACTACGGTCTCTGGGCCCTTTGCAATGTCGCTTGGCATGCCAAGGGGACCTACCACGTCACGCAGGCAGTCGCCCGCTGAAAGGGATGCAAGCAGTTTCGTTGTTGTGCCAACTGCCATGAAGGAAAGACGGATTAAGTCACCGTCGGTCCCAGAGATGGTCAGGGGTACGCGTTCGCCTGCTTTGTCGGGGTGAATGATACAAAACTGTCCTGCTTGTGCATTTCGTGCAACCTGCGGAGCACGAATCCACATTTCAAAAACCGCCTCGGACAAGGGGTGTGCTTTCACTATCTCGTACAAATTTGTTCACTCCGCTACTGGCTTGAGAATATACGGGTACTTATTGGTTCTTGGACGACTTTAATTCTGTGACATAGAAAAGAGAGTAGCTCTCAGCCTTCACCGAGATGATATTGTATGGGAATGGACGTTAGTAGTAACCTGCGAGTGCAGGATGAGGTTATATCCGAATAGTGGCTGGTTTATCAACAGTTAGCGAATCCAGGTCATAATATCCTCCTCGAGAGGGAATTTGTTCATTTATCATACATGGCATGGAGTGTAAAACTCCATACTATACTTGATGCTTAGGTCGCGAAATACCTCTCCCGAAACTGTTTCGGAAGTTTCGGTCGTCCCGAAATTTTTTCTTCTGCCAAATCTTTTAGACCTGCGGGCTCGTACATAATCAGTACTTTGAAGCATCCTCATCCTGATACTCCCGTTGATCTTGAACTTGATTCTGACTTCACGCAAGAGGAACATGCGGAGTTTGAACAGCTTGAACAGGAGAACCCTTACGTTGAGCAGCATGAGGAAAAAGTTCGGACGCCTCCTCTCCCGGAAGATGCCCGCGACGGAAAGCATGACATTCTCTTCCTTCTCATCTTCATCATCCTTGCTGCTGTGTTTCTTTGCGCAGTTATTTTCGGCGGAGGTCTTCTTTGAACGCCCACCGGCTTTTCTTTCAGGCAGTCGAAAGTAGTGACTACACTGAGTGGAATCGCTGGTACACCAAATATCTTCGCGAGTCTGATGAGGGGATCATGATCCTGCTTGGTCAGGACTTTACCGGCATGGATCTTTCCGGTGCATGCCTCAGGAACTTTGATCTGACCGCAGCGGTTTTTGCGGGGGCTTCTCTTGCGGGAGCTGATCTCTGCGGTGCTGTGATTGATGAAGCGAACTTTTCCGGCGCAGTTCTCACTTCTGCAAACCTGTCAGGAGTTTTTGCAGCGTTTGCGGTTTTTCATGAAGCAGATATTTCTCTGGCAAATCTTTCAGGCGGCGACTTTACCGGAGCCGACTTTACCTCTGCAAATCTTCGCCGCTGTTATGCCCAGCGTGCGGTTTTTACAAATGCGGATTTTCGTAATGCTGATCTCTGCGGTGTCTACGCACGGCTTGCGGATTGCGAGGGGGCGGACTTTTCGGGTGCTGATCGGTTCGGTGCCGTCTTTTCTTGAGATAATGTGATTTGTCATAGTTCCGCCCACGGAAAAACTGAAAACACGGAGCTTCACGGAAAAAAACGTCACGGAGTAGATGTGAACAACACGGAACACGAAAACAATTCATTTTCGTGATGTTCACGTCTGCTCCGTGATGTTTTTCTGTGATATTTCCGTGTGTTCCGTTTTTCCGTGGGCGGAGCAACAAACAATATCGGACAGTGTTTGCCAATAAACGAATTTATGGGGAAAGTCGAAATAATCGCAATCCTTAAATGAGTAGACATAGACATTAATTACGCAAACGATGGGGGTCGTGGCCTAGTCCGGAATGGCGATGGGCTCCAGCGGTCTTAGCGTATGATGAACTATCGGGTCTACTGATTGATAGATGATGACCCGTTGGAGCACTGATGCAAAATCTGTTCTCCTCATGTTCGCTTGTCGGAGAGACCCGTCGATCGTGAGTTCAAATCTCACCGACCCCACGTTTTGAAAAAGCTCTTTTGAAAAATGTTTTCGATTCAGAATAAAATCTTTCGAAACGCGAATAGCGCGAATAAAAAAATCGCCAATGGCGATTTTTACAGATTAATTAAAATTATTTATTTTGGACCCATCCATTCAAAAAAACACAAATTATTTTTTTTGAAAAATCGCCATTGGCGATTTTTTTATTCGCGCTATTCGCGTTATTCCGCGAAGCGGTGAGCAGGCCGCAGGCATGCGATTCGCGTTTCAAAAAAAATATTATGGCTTCTGGAACGCCATCACCGTGTAACCGGTTGTCTCATCATAAATTCTGCTCTTCTCCGCAAAGCCGAGATACTTTATCCGCTCGGCAAAAGTATCAGGAGTATTTTTCCCTGTCGTGTAGACCGCAGAAATTATTGTTGAAACATTATTCTTCAGGAAATCCGGCTCTCTTTGGGCAACATCATGTTCGTATCCGGCAATATTCATGACCAAAGTAATGTTACTCGAAAACTTTGCATCCGATGCAAGCTGCTGCACGGTCGTTGTCGGAACCGTCACCGTCTCCACAAAGACCGAGTTGTCGGTGATTCTGTTCCTCACAATATTCGAACCTACCGAAAACGTAACGTTTGGCGAGCCGTACGCGATCGCCTTTGGCACAATCGTAAACCCTGCCGTGTTGACCGCCTTCGTCTCGTTTAAGGATGACTGCAGATACGGATTTGGCTCGACCGAGACCTGATGTATCGGCAGTATCAGACGATCATTCATGTACGTAGACAGAACCCCGACTCCTGCGCCTAACTCAATCACCGGATTTTCGGCAGGCATATACTTGTCAACAGCCGCAATCAGCTCAGCATCATATGCATTCGGGTTTAAGAGGAGATTCCAGACAAACTCGGCGTCCACATAGTCAGGATCCATAAAAATGAGATTTTCCCGGACCATAGCCTGATTCGGCGTCGGGTTTGCCACGCCAACGCATCCTGCACAAACACAGAACGCGACGCAGAGGAGAGCAAGTACTGCGGTGAGTCTGACTGTTCTGCCAGAACATCCCATAATCTTCATAGCTATCTCTTTTGCGTTTTTTCGTATTAGTAGTATTGTTGTTGAAAAAAAAGTTATTCGAGATAACCGGAGATCTCTCCGAGTATTTCGTCCATGAGCTGCTTTGCTTCTGACGGGTCTTTGGATTCGGTGTAGACGCGAACGAGCGGCTCAGTTCCTGACGGCCTAATCAATGCCCATGCACCTCCACGATTGATGCGGATGCCGTCGCGGGCATCGATCGGGCAGTTTGCAAAGTATTTTTTCATGTGTTCGGTTATTTCCGCGGCACGTTTGGTCTTTCTCTTCTCCTGATACATGGTAAAGACCGGCAGCTCTGCGATGAGTGATGAGAGCGGTTGTTTTCGTTCGGCAACAAGGTCGAGCATGGTTGCCGCAGTCATTGCGCCGTCACGACAGAACTGATGGTTCGGGTAGATGATCCCGCCGTTTCCTTCGCCGCCAATGATGACCGGCTTTCCTTCTTCGATGAGCGCACGCATGGTTCGGGCTGCGTAAATGCTGCCGACAACCGTGTAACTCGTGCTGCATCCGCAGGTTTCTGCGACCGCTTCAACGACGCCTGAGGTGCTGACCGGAGTGACGACAACACCTCCTGGATTTTTGCGGCAAAAGTAGGAGGCGACGAGTCCGAAGGTGATGTTGCCGTCCATGAAGACGCCGTGTTCATCAACGAATATGGCGCGATCCGCGTCTCCGTCATGGGAGACGCCAAACGCAGCTCCAGTTTTGACCACAAGTTCCGAGAGTTCTTTGAGTCCTTCGGCGGTTGGTTCGGGCAGTCGTCCCGGGAAGTTTCCGTCGAAGGGTTCGTTGATGACGTGAACTGTGCAGCCGAGTCTTCGGAGAATTTCCGGAGTTGTTGCGCCCGCCGGTCCGTTTCCGGGATCGACTGCGATGGTGATGCCGCGTCCGCAGTCTTTTGGGAACTGGGCAACGATTGCACTGATATAGAGTTCACGCGCGTCAGGTTCAGCCGAGAGTGAGCCGAGTTTGTTCCAGGGTGCGGCAACAAACTGTTTGTGAATCATGGTCTGTTCGAGTTGGATGGTTCGTTCGTCGCCCATCTCGGTGCCGTCAGCTTCGACGATTTTGATGCCGTTGTACTCTGGCGGGTTGTGGGATGCTGTTATCATGACGCCGCCATCGAGGTGGTGGTCAAGGACGAGGTACTGGAGGCAAGGCGTTGGGACGATGTCAAAGTCGATGACATTGCAGCCGCAGGTAAGAAGGCCTGCCCGAACTGCTGCGGCGAGTGCTGGTCCTGATGTGCGGGTGTCGCGGCCAAGACCGACGGTTTTTCCTGGGCCAAGCATGGTGCCAAATGCTTCTGCAATTTCGAGTGCGAGTGTTGGCGTCATGTCGATGCCGGTTACGCCGCGGACGCCGTTGGTGCCGAAGTACTGTTTTTCGAGTTTTGCAAGTGCCATACCAATTTCCTTGGATTAGTATTGGCGGGTGTGTAGATTATACGTGTCGAAAAGAGAGTGGGTTATTCTTCATCGTCGTCGTCATCATCGTCTTCGTCGACAGTTGTTCCTTTGCGGCTGTTGAGGAGGACGTTTGCAGACTCGCCGAGTTTTCGCATGATCTCGGTGATTTTGTCTTCGATGTCGAGTTCGTCGTCGATGGAGAGTGAGGTTCCTTCGATCTCAAGCAGGAATCTGGCGATCTCGCTGGACTCAAACAGGATGTCGTCAAGTTCGTCGAGGGTGAAAAATCCGCACATGGCTCCATAGAAGAAGGTTGCTCCGGATTTTCGTACCTTTCGTTTGAATGCGTTTCTTGCCTGGTTGACTGCCTGCGGGCTGTAGGTTTCTTCCATGAAGGGTACGAGTTCGGGGAGGTGCTGGCCGATGAAGGTCATTTCTGCGCCGTAGGGTGTTTTGAAGTCAGAGCAGAGTCTAGCGATTGCCCATTCGCGTGCGGTGATGTAGGTGCGTTTGCGGAGGAAGACGTTGACTTTGCGATAGGTTGCTCCGTCAACTTTTTTGAATTTCTGATATTTGTTGATCTCTTCTGTCCGGTCGTCTTCGCCTGGGATGGTCGGGTACTGGTCAGAGTCCATTGTGAGTGTATTGGGAGTTGATTGGTATTGAGGGTTTGGGAGTTGTTTTTGTGAGAAAATGTTGTATAGCATCATATGGTTTATTTCATGTGCGGGTGAGGTTAGTCTGGTGGATGATGTTTTTTTGTTGGGGTTTTTTTGGGATTTTTTTTGAGACGCGATATTGCAGATAAAATACAGAGAGACACTCTCACGAACGAATGCTGGGATGTTTCATCATGGTGATTCCACAAAAAAGATTTAGTCGATTTTTTTTCTTGAGAAAAAGTAAGTGGGTAGGTGGCGAGTGGGCATGATGATGAAAGAAAACCGCAAATCCACGCAAATCTCGCTCGCTGATGCTCGCTCCACAAATCGCATTTGCATTTCGTCGCTCTCATCCCGCCGGATTCCGGCGGGCTCGTTGCTATCGCAAACGCGACGGCAAATGCTGTACGGCGCCTGTCGGGCGCCGCCTATCGTTTATCGGTAATATTCATGGTGTGTCACTGTGTCGAAAACTTTCAGATTGTTCTACGCTTCGGATGCAATCCATTCAACCCATGGCGGCGCCTGTCGGGCGCCGCCCAGCATTTGCCGTCGTGTTTGCGATAGCAACGAGCCCGCCGGAATCCGACGGGATGAGAGCGACGAAATGCAAATGCGATTTGTGGAGCGAGCATCAGCGAGCGAGATTTGCGTGGATTTGCGGTTTTCTTTCCTCATCATGCCCACTCGCCACCTACTCACTTACTTTTTTTCCGAAAAAAACGGACTAAATCTTTTCGTGGGATCGTCAGGATGAAATATTCCCATTTTCGATTTTTTTTATTCACACTGTCACTGTTTCAGATTTTCACTCTGCTAACAGATGTTTCAACCACTTGCATCCTTGGGGTTGAGTCCTCGCTTGCGAAATTCGCAATGCAACATGCCTGAAAATTTTTTTACTGAATACCTCATTTCATTACCACCGCACTCCTCTCCCATCCTCCAATCAACACAACCTAACGATCCTCGCCACGCCCAATATCACAACAGAAATTTTCTCCCTCAGGATTTTTTTTTCATCAGCATCACAACATCCATCATCGAAGAAACCTGTACGAATTTTTACCCGATGCCGGAAAAATCCGACCTTCACAGACGCTATTCAAGCCGGTTTTGATCCCACGCCAAGGTGATTCATCATATCTGATCACCTCGGCCTCAAAACCCCCATTTTTCATCTCAACCAAATCTCATCAGAATATTTTCCGAACATCGAAATCCTCTCGGAAACAAAAACCACAAAACCCAATAAAAACGATCTATTTCTTATTTAAAGCTCTATTTGCCGTAATTTCAAACCTCAAAAAACCCTCAAAATATTGCGCATAATAGACATTATGCGCAAACATTATCTGCATACAGCTCCAATATCTGAACGAGTGCACCATGGCCCCGCCCAAACGAACCTTCAGCATCTGGATACCTCGCTACCTCAGCAGCATCGAAACCAAAAACTACTCTGAGAATACTATAGAAGCCTACGGCCGCGTCCTCAAACTCTTCGCACGCTACAAAACCTACCTCCTTGAACATGACGGAGCAATTCCTGAAAACGGTGCAGCACTCGCCGACTACGGCATGGGCGCTGATGTTGACGCTGACGCCTACGAAATCAGCGACTTCTTCACCATCATCCGCAACGAACGCCACTTAAGCCCCGCAAGCCTGCACCAGTACGACTCGGCCATCAGCTCCTTCTACCGACACTTAATCGCCCAGAACATCGTCGACGCAAACCCCATGGACCGTGTCGAACGGCCGAAAATCAAAGATCGCGAACTCAAATATCTCAGACACAAAGAGGTCATGAACTTCATCGCCTCCCTTGAAAATCCCCGCGACGCACTCTTAATCAGAACCATCTACGCAACCGGCATGCGTGTCTCCGAACTTTGCGGCCTCCGAGCCGAACACATCAACTTCAATGAGCAAACCATTCGTGTCAGAGGTAAAGGCGGAAAGATCAGAATCGTCTTCTGCGACCCTGACACCCTTGCAATGATCAGAGATCATCTGGACGAAAAAATCGAAGGCCCGATCTTTCTTGGCAACCGCGGGGCTGCAATCTCTCCCCGCACCGTTCAACACATCTTCAACCTCCACGCTCCCGCAGGCATAACGCCGCATAAAATCCGACATAGCTACGCCAGCGAACTCTACAAACGATCCCACAATCTTCGTGTCGTCCAGGAAAATCTCGGTCACAACTCGATTCAGACCACTGAAATATACATCCACACCGACCTTGACGAACGCAGAAAAGCATACCAGAACTACTTCCCTCTCGCATCGGGTGGGGAGTAATATTTCCACTTTCCTTCTCTTTTTCAATCGAAGTACTTCGCCAGCACCTGGAATAAACCAAATGATGCTATATGGGTTTTTGAGCGACATCAGAACAAAGATAACCGGTTACCGCAATACACAGTATCATGGAATTTTCTTCAGCACTCATGACCGCTGCAGAACTCATGGCAATATCTGCACGGACGGCACCCAAGGGGAAAGGCTCTGACGTCATCGAGATAAAAATTCTCCTGGGCGATCAGCTTGCAGCCCTTGCCATCGAAATGGAAGCGATTGCAGAAACAACCGGCATGAAATTTTTCTTCCGCGACGCAGGAAACATCCGGAACAGCGAAGTCTGTCTCGTTATCGGTGCAGACGGATTTTCCACACTTGGTCTCAACTGTGGAGCATGCGGTCATGCGACCTGTGCAGAAATGAAATCTGCCGTCAGCATCGCACCAACCGACACCCTCTTCAAAGGTCCGGTCTGTGCCATCAGATCTTCAGACCTCGGCATAGCAGTAGGCTCTGCGGTAAAAACCGCATCAATCCTCAACGTTGATAACCGCATCATGTTCTCTGCCGGCAGTGCGGCTCTTGTTCTCGGCCATCTTCCACACTCAACCATTGCCTACGGAATTCCGCTGTCGGTTACAGGGAAGAGTCCGTACTTCGACCGGTAGAAAGATTTGCTCATTCATCAGGTCCGTGGGGGATTCATGAATAAAGACACAATGCTGAGAACGCGAATTGATAACCCATCCAAACAATATGAGTATCATGAACCTGCTAACTGACGAGGACGGAGAGTTCGCGCTTGCCCGGGCAAGAACACTTGTCGAGGCGGTCGTGAAACGAAAACCGGTGGAAGAGATAGAGTACCGCCCGGCATTCTCGGCAAAACGCGGAGTGTTTGTAACGTTGAGTGAGTTTGGCGATCTCCGCGGATGCATTGGTATTCCCTATCCTGTGATGCCGCTCTCCGAAGCTCTGGAGGATGCGGCGGTTTCAGCAGCCGTCCGGGACCCAAGGTTCCGGCCGGTCTCGCCTTCGGAACTTGAGAATATCAGTATCGAGGTGACAGTGTTGACGCCACCCGAAGCTTTGATCTGCAGTCCAACAGAGCGTCCTGAACATGTGGAGGTCGGACGTCACGGACTGATTGCAAAGGCAGGCAGCAGAAGCGGGCTTCTATTGCCGCAGGTTGCAACCGAGTACGGCTGGACACCGGCAGAGTTTCTCAGCCAGACCTGCATCAAGGCCGGCCTTCCTCAGTCAGCATGGCGGGAGAGTTCCTGCAACATCTTCCTCTTCGAAGGGCAGATTTTTAGTGAAGAGTGACATCGCCAAAATTCGATGAAGAGAATAAAAATATTTTTTTTTCAATTTTTTTCAAAACGGTTTGGTTCCAAAGTCTGGGACTCTTCGAGATGGTGTCTCGCTTGGAATAACTACGAATTGCAGGTCGCAGACATGCGTTCCGTGGGCGGCCCAAAAATAGTAATGCAAAACCCTAAAACCCAAATCATTATATTTTTTCAACCGCTACATAACATCCGGAAAACTATGACCATCATGAAGATTCGGGGTGGAGATCTCGATCTCGTTGAGTATGAGTTCAGTTCTTTTTATCCGGGCGAATGCCTGCATACCGGTAACGTAACCGTTGCAAAAGAACCATACCTGACAGGAGACACCATAATAGCCCGTGCCCCAGCACGCATCCACCTCTCCGTTCTTGACATGAACCGGTTCAGCCCCGGAACCCCCGGCGGCGGCGGACTCGGATTTGCTCTCCAGATCTACTCGGAAGCAACCGTCTCCTGCACGGACCAAGATGTCATCATCGACTCGCCCCGCAGACTTCTCATCGAACACCTTGTCGCAGCATTCAAAGCAGTTACCGGTTACACCGGCGGCTTTGCAATCAAAACCACAGACCAGGGCCGCGAGCACGTAGGCCTCGGCTCGACCTGCACAATCGCCACAGCCGTTGTCAGCGCCATGAACGAAGCGGTCGGCTGCCCCTTAAGCCTCGAGGATGTCCGGATGGTCATCGGCCACAACTATGTGGAAGAGACCGAAGAAGAGGGCAAAGTCGCGTTCGGTTTTGAAACAGGCGTCGGCTCAGCCGCCAGCATCTTCGGCGGCATGACCTTCGTCGGCGACCGGTTGACCCGTGTCTACAATCACCCGTTTGCCGAAGACAAGAATGTCTTCGTCCTCATCCCAAGAATTCATGCAGAGGATGAGAACGCCGGCCATGAAGAGTTCACGCTTCTCATGAACCGTGCGAGAACCCTTGACTACCGCGACCGCGAACTCAAAGCCTACATGCTGATGATGGATATGATCCCTTCACTCGCACGCAGCAATCTGAAAAAGATGGGCGACATCATGTGGGAGATCGAATTCCGCGGTTCCAAACGTGCCGAAGTCCAGTACCACACCTTCGTTCTCTACAGCCACATGAATGCTCTGCGGAACGCAGGTCTCGAGTTCGTGGCAATGAGTTCGGTCGGTCCTTCGATCTGCGTGGTCACGGAAAAAACCGCAGCCGATATGCAGTCGATCGTATCCCAGCTCGGTCTTGAGATAGCGGTCGAGACAAAAGTTGACAACACCGGACTTGTTGTCACGAGAGTGTGAACAATGGGAATTGTTTCCGCAGTCAGACAGATGCTTCCGTATCTATTTGTCTGCGGGATTGCCTTTTACGGTCTTCCTCTTCTTGGGGAAGACACCGGCTACTTTATTGTGCTGCTGTTAATTTTACTGCCGTTGATCTGTTTTGTTTTGGGATTTCTCTACGGATTTTTCTCTGCGTTTCATCTGGTGTTCCCTCTTCTGGTGACCCTATTGTTTCTGCCGACGGTGTTTCTCTACTATAATGTCTCGGCTCTCGGGTATGCGCTGGCATTTTTGGTCATCACGTTTGTGGGCAACGGGGTCGGCTGGTTTGCGGGACAAGCGCGGAGTTAATCTCTGCTGAGTGCTAATAGTTTTGTATGCACTGTATTGTTACGGGTGGAGCGGGTTTTATCGGCTCGCATCTGGTGGATCTTCTTCTTTCTCGCGGGGATACGGTTACGGTTATCGATTCGATGGTTGCCGGCCGGATGATGAATCTTGAAGAAAATATTGGCGCTCTTACGGAGTTCCGCCATGCTGATCTTTTGGAAGACGGTTGGCAGGATGCTCTTACGGGCGCTGACCGCGTGTATCATATTGCGGCTGACCCGGACGTGCGTGGCTCAGCAAGAAAGTCGTTTGAGGTGTACAATAATAATGTGACCGCGACGGTTCGCGTGCTTGAGGCGATGAAGGAGTATGATGTGAAGGAGATTGTGTTCACGTCGACTTCGACGGTTTACGGCGAGGCGAATGTTATTCCGACGCCTGAGAATTATTCGCCCATGGTGCCGATTTCGGTCTATGGGGCAAGCAAGCTTGCGTGCGAGGCGATGATCTCTGCGTATGCGGCAACGTATGGGATGAAAGCGTGGGTTTACCGGTTTGCAAATATTATCGGTTCACGGAGTACGCACGGGGTGATTTATGATTTCGTGCAGAAGCTTCAGCAGAATCCCAAGGAGCTGGAGATTCTCGGTGACGGCAGACAGAGTAAGTCCTATCTTGCGGTAGAGAATTGTGTTTCGTCTATGGTGTATGCCCCGACGGTTTCCTCGGGAACTTTTAATGTGTTTAATATCGGGTCTGAGGACTGGGTGAGTGTGCGGCGGATTGCGGAGCTGATTGTTGAGGAGATGGGCCTCGCAAATGTTTCGTTCAAGTTCACGGGCGGCGACCGCGGATGGGTCGGTGATGTTCCGATGATGCGGCTGTCTGTTGATCTGCTGAAGGCGACCGGATGGATGCCGGGGATTACTTCTGAAGAGAGTGTCCGCCGTGCGATTCGTGCGACGCTGGATGAATAATTTTTTTTTGAGATCAGATTTGAAAAAAAATTATTTTTTTATTTTGTTTTGCGGAAATTTTTTCAATAGGAGTTACGCGGTGTGATTCTGTGGCATGTGGTTTTGTTTGGAGCAACCACGGAACACACTGAACACACGGAATTCCACAGAAAAAAAAACACGGAGAACGCCTGCGGCGCCGGAAAACACGGAACGCATGCCTTCGGCCTGCTTACCGCTTCGCGGGAAAGCCTAAGGAAGTTGGCATCTCAAAACAGTGACCTATACGCATACCCATACTATTAGATTTTCCGTGTTTTCCGTAAGCGAAGCGGTATTCTGTGTTTTTTTCCGTGTGTTCCGTGTGTTCCGTGGTTACCCCAAGCGAGACCACCTACAGAAAATCTCAAACGATGAAATTCATTGTCGCGTAGCTCCTCCTCCAAAAAATCTCTCGAAAAATTTTCAAAAAAAAATTATTAAGTCTGTTCTGCTTTTTTCTCAGCACGCTTCTTCAGTATCTGAAGAGCCGCAAGAATTGCTGCGCCCAGAATACACAGGCCCACATTGAACGTCTGCCAGCTCATCGCAGGCATCGGCTCAGAGAGCGTTGTTGCACCAAGAACAATCGCATATAAGGATCCGACCAGAAGGCCGAGACAGAGATAAATCGTCTGCGATCGGTAGCGGGCGAAACAGTACATAATCACCTTTGCGCTGATGGCAAGACCTGCGATCATGCCAAGACCGAACGCAATCAGCATGGGAACGTAGGCAAAATTCAGATGCATCACCGCACTGACCGCTGAGATCAGCGGAATGTAGAGGCCCATGATAAGAAGAAGGGTCGAGCCTGAAATTCCCGGAAGCACAAGCGCAGACACCGCAATAATTGCCGCGATGAAAAGATACATTGCAAGACCAATGGACGCCTGCGTCAGATCAACCCCGCTCCCTCCGGTTGCAGGGTTCAGTATCATCAGAAGAGGCACAACCGCAATACCAATCGCCGTGTAAATCAGATTCAGATACTTGCCTTTCATGTACTTCTTCTCTTCCATGATCACAATCGGCACAGCAATCAGCGTGAGACCGATAAACACCGAACTTATCTCATAGATATACGTGTGAAACAAAGTTGAGAGAATCAGAACACAGACCGAGAATCCTGCGACCCAGCCGACGCCGAGTTTGAAGAGGAAGGGAAACGCGGCTTTTCGTTGTTCGTTCGTTCCCAGAAGGAAGTCACTGGCCGAACCGATGAATTTCTCATAAAAGCCGAGCAGGAACGCAATCGTTCCGCCGGAGACGCCTGGCACGCTGTCAGCAACTGCCATCGCAACCCCGCGGAGGAGATCGGTTATGTGTCGTGTGATGGTATGCATGGGAGTTCCAAATTGTTTGTGCTATTCATTGACCCGTTTCCCTAATTACATTTCCGCAGGAGAATTTTGTTGCGTGGAAGTCTTCGACACAGTTTTTCTTGGAATAACCACAGAATGCACGGAGGACGCCTGCGGCACCGGAATGCACGGAAAATCTAAGAATATATCATCTTTTCATTCAGAGGCTTGATACAAAGTCTCAATAATATTTCCGTGCATTCCGGCGCCGCAGGCGTTCTCCGTGCATTCAGTGGAGCTCCGTGATATTTCTGTGTGCTCCGTGGTTGCTCCAAGTAAAATTCAGGGCGTTTCAAACTTTCTGAACAAAGAAGTCTTCGACAACTCATTTTATCAGCGTGAGAGGTCCATACTATTCAGACAAAAATATGAAATATCTTCTGATTCTTGGGGACGGTATGGCGGACGAACCGATTCCGGAGCTTGGAGGCAAGACTCCGCTTGAGGTCGCCCATAAACCGAACATGGACCGCATCGCAAGAGACGGGAAGTGCGGCATGATGAGTACGGTTCCTGACTCGCAGGAGCCAGGCTCTGACGTTGCCAACATGTCGATCCTTGGCTATGATCCGGCAAAATATTACACAAGCCGCGGCGCTCTTGAAGCAATAAGCATGGGCGTTCCATTCGGTCCGAACGATCTTGCCTACCGCTGCAACTTTGTCACAATCGAGAAGGGAAAGATGAAGGACTTCTCGGCAGGCCACATCAGCAGTACGGAAGGAAAGGAGCTGTTCGCATCGCTCTCCGAGCGGCTGAAGGATTTTGATGTGAAGTTGTATCCGGGAGTCTCCTACAGAAATGTTCTGATGCTGCCGAGCGGCAAAGGTTCTGTTACGAAAGCACCGCACGATATCGTTGCTGAGGTGATCGATCCTTATCTTCCGGTTGGTGAGGATGCGGACGTGTTGCACCGCTATATGGTGATTTCCTATGATGTGTTCGCGAACCATCCGATCAACAAGGCACGCGTTGCCGCAGGAAAGAATCCGGCAAACATGATCTGGCCCTGGAGCGGAGGAGCAAAACCTGCGATGCCGGCATTCTCTGAGATGTTCGGTAAGAAAGGTGCGGTCATTTCCGCTGTTGATCTGCTGTTCGGTATTGCCCGCTGCGCAGGCATGGAGATTGTGAGAGTTCCTGGCGCAACAGGATATCTTGATACGGATTACATGGGCAAGGCAAAGGCTGCGGTTGCAACGCTGAAGGGCGATGTAGACTTCGTCTACATGCACGTTGAGGCACCGGACGAGGCAGGGCATCTTGGTTCTGTTGAGGAGAAGATCAAGGCAATCGAACGGCTGGATGAGGCGGTCGGTTACATTCTTGACAACTTCGACGGCTGTGTGATGCTGATGCCGGATCATCCGACGCCTATTGCGAAGAAGACGCATACGAGAGATGCGGTGCCGTTCGCGGTGCTTGGTCTTGGCGGGAAGGATTCCGTGTCGGTGTACACGGAGAAAGAGGTTGCTGCGAAGGGTGAGTACGGGTCGGTTCAATCGACCGATCTCCTCAAAATAATCTTCTCCCAAAAATAATTTTTTTTAATAACAGGGTTTGCCGGTCAGATACCGGTACAGTACCATATATTTTATCGCAGAACGCGGGTAGTCTGACTGCACCTCATAGTAGGTTCCATTTTTGCAGGAAAATAAGATCTTCATCTGTAAGGAAAATGCAAAACCTGCGATGTCCTCAAACAAAAACACCCGTGCATCATCCCCTTCGCCGAACTCAAACCTGTCTGTAAACAGTGCAAACCGTCCGGTTGCAAGATGTTCAGCCTCGCCGTCCTTAATTTTATACAGCCTCTGGTCCGCATCTGAAACGATCGGTGTCGCTGGCGTTGTCTGCAAAAATGTCGGAATCAACTCCTGTAAATATCCACGCTGCCACTTGTCCCAGTCGGCGATGTTGTCGAACGGCATAGCATACTCGGATGCGTTCTCAAACAAACCATACTCATTGTACCGGACAGCAAACCCGCAGTCGCAGGAAAAAAGATCATCTTTACTCCGAAGCTTTGCAATCTCGCGGCAGTGTGGACAGACGTAAAGAACCGTCTCAAGATCCTCAGCCAGCCGTTCGCCTCGGTAGACTCCGGGGCGGACCTTTTGATCATTGAACGCATTCACATACAGGTCGCGGCGAATCGCTGTGTTCAGATCGTCAACACTCATCTCAGCAATCTGTTCTTTGGTGTACTCGGCAACCATCTCGCCGTACATCGGGCCTTTGCGTTTCACCGCAGCCCATCTCGGACTGCGGAGATAACCGCCGTGAATCCGGTAGGTCACGAGCCCAGCCCCGCTCTCCTTTACCAGCTTCCCAGTTGCCGGCGAGATGAATGCAGTCTCGCCGTTGATCGATCTGACGCCTTCAGGCGACAGCCATACATTTGCTCCCTCGGCAAGCGTCGTCTTGATCGTTTCCACAACCTCGGTTGCCGGAACACCCTTCCTTCTGATGATCGGTTTCACCGTAGCATTTGCCAAAATCCTGAGCCAGCGTTTGCGAAACAGATGTTCTCCGGCAACAAAGTACATGTGTTTCGGACATGCAGCGCCAATCAGCAGATGATCCCAGAGTGTAGTGTGATTGCAGAAAATCAGTGCAGTGCTGCTTTTTTGCACACACTTCTCGTATCGGTAGGAGAGACCAAATCGGACGATCGGGATTACACAGAGTCTGGCTGTTTTATAGACGATGGTATGCCAGAGATGATATTTCAAGACGTTGCCCCCAGAGATTTCGCAAAATGGGAAATCTACAATCTGTTTGCCGTATTGGATAATTATATTACCGCTTCGGCAGGCTATTAATTTCTGCCTCCCACGGAAAAGCGGAACGCATTCCTTCGGCCTGCTTACTGCTTCGCCGGACCACACGGAAATTCCACTTTAAATGGAGTTCCGTGATGTTCACGTCTGCTCCGTGATGTTTTTCTGTGAAACTCAGTGTGTTCCGTTTTTCCGTGGGAGGCAGGACGTAATGGGCAATAATAATATATCAAAAAAAAAGATCAGGCGGTTGCCCGTCTGACCAGGTCGAAGGCAACTTCCTCAGATCTTCTGAGAATCTCGTCAGCCTCCGGAATAACTCCTTCATGCATGAGGACAACTCCGTCGCAAATCGTTGTATCAACCGCAAGCCCGGAAGTTGCGTAGACCGCATTCGAAGAAGTGTTGAACGCAGGAGTTGTGGTGACCGTCTTTCCGACAAGGATGATGTCTGCGAGGAATCCTGGAGCAATCACTCCGGCATTTATGCCGAGGGCTTTTGCTCCGTTTCGGGACGCAATCGTGAGAGCTTCTCCTGCCGGCATGATGGTTGGGTCATTCCAGGAGAACTTCTGAAGAATTGCTGCGGTCTTCATCTCGCCGAACATGTCGAGATCATTGTTCGATGAGGCTCCGTCCGTTCCAAGAGCCACGTTGACGCCTGCGGCTTTCAGCTCCGGGTACGGCAGGGCACGACCGATCGAGAGTTTCATGTTGCTGACCGGATTGTGAACTACGGTGACTCCGCGGTCCGCGAAAAGGGCGATGTCATCCGCATTAAGCCAGCAGCAGTGGGCGGCGATGCAGCGATTTGAAAGAACACCGCAGTGGTCAAGCCACTGGGCAACCCGCATGCCGTGAGCTTTGATACAGTCAGGATTTTCATCGGTTTCGTCCACATGAATGTGGAGCGGGATGTTTTCCCGTTCTGAGAACTCAGCGCACCAGCGGAGTCCTTCTTCTGAAACGGTGTAGACTGCGTGCGGGGAGACGCCTGGGATGATGCGGGGGTTGGCCCGAGCCTTGAGGGTGGCGACGGTTTTTTCCATGACCGAGCACTCCTTCTCGAACTTTTCATGATCTCCTCCGTCGATCATGCAGTAGGATAAGCATGCCCGAATGCCAGCTTCATCGACAGCGTCAGCGACATTGTTCATCATGAAGTACATGTCGTTGAAGGTGGTGGTGCCTGTTCGGATCATCTCAAGGCAGGCGAGTTTTGCTCCCCAGTAGACGTCTGATTCTGTTAAGTGGGCTTCGGTCGGCCAGATTTTGGTGGACAGCCACTCAAAGAGCGGCATGTCATCCGAGTAGCCGCGAAGGAGACTCATCGGGGAGTGGGCATGCATGTTGACCATGCCGGGAAGGGCGGTTGCGCCGTTTCCATCGATGATGAACTCTGCGTCATGATCTTTGATTTTTTCTCCGACGCTTGCGATGTTTCCGGTTCCGTCAAGATAGATCTCGGCCGGTTTGCCGTCAAGGCGGATGTTTCTGATGAGGATCTGGGTTTTGGTTCCAAAGATTTCGGTGTCTGTTTGTGTCATGCGAGTTTCTCCACAATGTTGGTGATGATTTTGCTGATTCGGTCGCCGTTCTGTTTTGCGACGGCGACGATTTCGTCGTACTCGGGCGCGTCAGCGCCTCCAATGCCGTTTGCGTAGTTGTCAACTGTGCAGAGAGCGGCAACCGGAATGCCGAGTTCGTTTGCGAGGGTGAGTTCGCTGGCAATGGTCATGCCGACTATGTCGGTGTGCGAGGCATAGCAGGCAATTTCTGCACGGGTTTCAAATCTTGGGCCGTGCGCCTGGAAGTAGGTCCCAGAAACTGCATCGGGAACGATTTTGTCGAGTGCCTGCCGAAGGCATGCGTCCATGGACGGGGGGACGTGATGGATGCTGTTGTTGTGCAGGGTTGGGATGTCCCAGGGGCAGAAGTAGTCGTCCGGGATGACGATCGAGCCCGGGCGAATGGTTTCTTTCATGCTGCCGGTAGAGCCGATCAGGATAAGCCGATCAACACCGAGTATTTTGCAGGCTGCAAGGTGCGCTTTGTGGTTGAGGTTGTGCGGCGGTGTGTTGTTCTGATGTCTTGGAACGAAGACGAAGGAGCCTGCGAGTACTTCGGTTTTTCCAAACGGTGTTGCGACCGTTTTCTTTTCCAGAGGCGGAAGTTTTGCTGCAAGGAGTGCGGTTCCTCCGATGATTCCTAACATTTCTCTGTAATCTTTTTTCGGCTGATACGATAAATTGATGGCTCTTGGTTTCGGGAAGAAAGCAATATCTATTTATTCGCGCTGGTCTAATTTATTAGAGCACAATTTAGGTTGGGCCGGTAGATCAGTGGTAGATCGCGTCATTGGCATTGACGAGGCCGCGGATTCAATTTCCGCCCGGTCCATTGTTTTTTTTTGTTTTTTTGTCAGTCCAGATAAAATAAAAGGGATGTCTACTTATTCAATCTTTCAGACATCCAATTGGAACTACATATACACCATCATCACGACGATAGGCGAACTCGCCATCTGTAAGTACAAGCAAAAATGATGGCTCATACATTTTCTCTGCATTGATTTTACTTTGCAGCTTTTGGAGATTTTTTGCAGCTTCATCGATCGAACGTGATCCGAGTTTTACCTCAACCGCACCCCATCTGCCATCCCGCAGCTGGATGATGGCATCCGCTTCCAGATCATTTCTGTCATGATAATGAAACACCTCTCCATCAATTGCTGATGCATAAATGCGGAGATCCCGTATGCACAATGATTCAAACAAAATTCCAAAGGTATTGAAATCTTCCAGAAGTCGTTTTGGGGTTGCCCTTAGAACCGCTGCTGCAATGGAAGGATCCACAAAATGCCGTTTCGACGATGTACGGATGGCTGTTTTCGATCGAAGTGCAGGACTCCACGCAGGTTGTTCTTCAATCACAAAAATACGTTTGAGAGCATTGATATATCCTGATATGGTTTTTTCGGAGATGCTTTCTTCATCTGTGGCCATATCACTTTTTATGGTTGTTATTGTCGCCATTGTTCCTGTATTTCGGGCGAGTGAACGCAGCAATGCCCGCACACGCATCGGATTTTTTTCCACACCGTCAACATTTGAAATGTCATAGTTGATTACTGCTTCCGTGTAATCAACAGCTCGTTTCAATGCGGTTTTTTCCGAACCTGTTACCGAGGCAGGCCAACCTCCGCGGGCAATGGTGAAGGCAAGCTGTCTGATATCAAGGGAGGATATGCCGGAAATGTTTGTATTTCCAGCAAAGAGGGAGGAGAGGGAGACAGATCCATCTGATTCCCCAGATTCAAACAGGCTCATCGGACGCATGAAGATCCGAGATATTCTGCCAGTTCCGGTGTGCTGAACCAGATTGTCCTGTGGGGATGCAGAACCGGTCAAAATAAACTGGCCGGTTTTTTGCCGTTGATCAACTGAAAAACGAACTGCATCCCAGAGAACTGGTGCCATCTGCCATTCATCAATGAGACGCGGGGTTTCGCCCGCAAGAAGGAGTGATGGTTTGGTGTCAGCTATCTGAAGATATGAGGATGTTTTGTCAGGGTCCTGCAAGTAGAGTACACTTGCTGCTGCATGGTTTGCGGTCCATGTTTTTCCGCACCATTTTGGCCCTTCGATAAGCACTGCTCCGGAGGTGGATAGAGCCTCTTTAAGAGTGATATCAGTAATTCGAGGAATATATTTTGGCGTCATAAGTTTTTTGGATAGTAATTATTTCCGACTTTTGCAGCATTTCACTTCCGACTTTTGCAGCATTTCACTTCCGACTTTTGCAATTGTTATGTGGTGGTGGATATTATATATGGATTGTGCTGCGGGATGTTTATACCTAAAATCAGATTAATTTTGGCTCAGAACCTGCATTCAATAAAAAACGCATCTGTCACGAATCTCCATGCAGGAAACTTCCCGCAACCTTCATTACCTCTCCCCAACCACCAAACACAGACAAAAGGCAGACAACTCATGCTCATCAAAACCCCATCCAGACTGCACATCGCCTTAATCGATCTGAACGGCTCCTACGCACGAATCGACGGAGGAATCGGACTCACTCTTGAAAGCCCGCAGTTCATCCTCGAAGCAGAACCATCTGACGCCACCACCATCGAGTTCGCCAAAAATATTCCCGAGTGTCTTGAGATGCCAGCCTGCATTGGAAAAGTCACCGCTGCCGCAGAAAAAATCATCTCCCACTTCTCGCTCGAAGAAGGCTATCACTTCACCGTTCATCAACTCTATCCTGCTCACTCAGGCCTTGGCTCCGGCACCCAGATGTCCTTGGCCGCCGGAAAACTCATCACCGAACATATCGGACAAAACGTCTCCAGCGTAGAACTTGCAACTATCATCGGACGCGGCGGAACCTCAGGCATTGGTGTTCATGCCTTCGACCACGGAGGATTCATCGCCGACGGGGGGCACAGCTGTAAAGAAAAGAAAACCTTCATGCCCTCGTCCGCCTCTGACGCCAAACCCCCCATCCTTCTCGGCCGCTACGAATTTCCCGAAGACTGGGGCGTCCTCCTCGCAATACCAGGCAGCGGGGCATGCTTCAGCGGCAAAGAAGAGCTCGACATCTTCCAGACCCACTGCCCGCTCCCGAGGCACGATGTCGAACAGGTATCCCATCTCGTCTTCATGAACCTCATCCCCTTCCTGCTCGAAAAAGACATCGAGTCCTTCGGTTTTGTCCTTGATCAGATCCAGACAACCGGCTTCAACAAAGTCGAACTCACCCTTCAACCGCCGGAGATCACAGGCCTCATGAACGCCATGCGGGATGCCGGAGCCTATGGGGTCGGTCTCAGTTCCTTTGGACCAACCGTGTTCACTGTCTACGACCGGTCCAATCAGGATATCGTTACAGCAACTCAGGAGTATCTCGGCGATGACGGTATCGTCATCACCACTAAAGCCCAGAACCATGGGGCAGAAATTATTAGATAATATCAAATCCGATTTTATTCATTTCATGCATGGAATTTTTCTGTAGATGATTTTACTTTGAGTAGCCACGTGTCGAAGTTTCAAAAAAATCAATTCGATATTTTCTGGCAAAATATTATTCACGTTTCAAAAAATTTCGTCGCGTAATTTTCATTGAAAAAATTATTCTGCATCCGGAATTTCCGGATGGTTGGCTGCAAGGATCATAAGAAAAACTCCGGCGACAGTACAAACAACTGCTCCAAGACACCGAAGCATAAACCCGACACCAGCTCCGGAATAGAAGTTCGCGAAACCCAAAAGACCACACATTAAAGCAGCAAGAAGGATGAGAGGAGAGATTACGCCAAAAAATCTGGGAAGCCTGGAGGATTTTGTGATAGGAATCGTGAACCAGACAGGAATGAAGAGGAGGAGGACAAACGGAAGAAACGCGTAGACTATTGTTGATACGATGCCTGAGAGATTGGGAAGGATGAAACCGTAGCCTGCAATGCTCCCCAGTACGAAATAGATCGCGAGGGCGATTGAGGAGACTGCGGCAAGGATGTATTTTTTCGCAGGCTTTGCGGCACGGACATATCGGACTGCGCCGTCAGCAGGAAGAACGAGAAAGAGTGTTACTACAATGAAGGCAGGGACGCTGAAGAGCAGCGAGCCAAAGAGGACTGAGTACTCGAGAACAATACCCGGGATTTTAAAAAATGCCGTGGCGATGTAGTGAAGGACAAGTGCGAGAAGCGGGATGAAGTAGATGAGGGAGAGTTCCAGTACAGCGAGGCGGGCTGAATCGGTGCTGGTGCTTTTTTTGGTGTTCATGCAGTAGTCCTTTTGATGAAATGGGTTGGGTGATCAGAAATACTCTTCGATGTTTGGGTGGATGGTAATTATTGAATTATTGTTCTGAGGAGTATATATGAAAGTTGGAAATTTTCTGATATGGCGAGAAATAATTCGGAGAAAGAGAGAGAGAGAGAGAGAGAGAAACCTAAAGTTTATTCAATATTTATTTATGTCAGAGTATCGTTTTCTTTCAGATAGTACTTATGAAGGACAAAGGGGAAGAGAGAAGAAAGCCTAATCAGGAACATTACGAGAAACTGAAAGGGCACATTACTGGTGGAGATATTGAAGGGTGGAATGGTTGGTATCGTGAATATATGATAAATATGGGCTCCAAAAAACTGGATATAGGGGCATATTTAGAAGAAGGGAACTTCGAAGAAGAAGATCTTCAAAAAGTACAGCTCCATTATGCTCATCTGGGAGGAGCAAAATTTGGAGAGGCAAATCTATGCAATGCTGAGTTGGTGGGTGCCCATATGCAAAATTCAGATCTAGTGTGTGCGCAACTCCGCAAAACAGGACTTAATGAGGTGGATCTCACTGAAGCAAAAATGTGGGATGCTGATCTAGAGGGAGCTTCCCTTGAAAGATCCATCTTAGATGATGCAAATTTAAATTGTGCAAATTTAAAAAATGCCAAATTACATAGTGCTTCTCTCAAGAAAACTAACTTGACATATGCAGAATTACAGAGTGTTGATCTTTCTAAGGCACACGCGGAGAGAGCAGATTTCTCATATGCACATCTCGAAGGGGCAGAATTGGTGGGTACATATTTACAAGGAGCTATATTCACCCATGCCTTTGTCGACAGTGAAACCTTGATCATCGGAGATCCGAATGAGATAGTTGATGATGACACAGATTTTACTGGGGTTGGACTTTCAGTCGCTAGAATAGATCCCAAATTACGCACTCGTTTGGAGCGTAATATCAGAAAGAAACAGTGGGAGGAATGGTATGAATATCCACATATTTACTGGTTTCTAATCAAGATAATAATCTACATTGAATCTATCCATCTAAAAAAACTCCCTCAAGACATAAATACTGATAAATCAGAGAAAGATACCAAACCAGCAGTAATCTCTTTCAATGAAAATGGGGTAAACATAACAGTTAACTATCAAAGTGAATTTGATGGACACAAATGGATATACAAATTTGATCGGGTAATAAGACCATTCGTCAATATTCCAGTTAAGGTATTCTGGTGGCTTTCAGATTACGGCAGCAAAACAACCCGCATATTAGGTGCATTCGTCGGTTTAAACCTGCTCTTCACCGCACTTTATCTCTGGGTAGTGCCACTTCTCCCAACCATCAGACAAGGAGCAGAACCAATGTTTCAGGAACTGATGTTCAACAACACAACCATCGTGGACCCCGCCGCAGCTTTTATTCAATCCAATCTGATCGTCTTCAGCATCACTGATGTTGCGACTAGCAATCTGGACTACATTCCTATGGCATTCGTTCTAGTCCATATCGTCCTTGGCTATGTCCTCCTCGCGGCCCTTGTCACCCGTTTCGCCATCATGTTCCAGAGCTTAAGTCCCTGACTCTCCCTTTTTTTCTCCCCCATTATCCATCACTCAAACATAGAAATGATAAACCCGATAATAATTTTCATTCCATTGGAGATAGCGGGATTTCATCGTACCTGAATCACTATCCCGATAATACTCACTAAACTCTTTTTCGATGAGCATTGCCTCTGACTTATTTATACATTGTTCGCTGACTCGGAAACAGACGAATGGATTTTCCGTAACAACAATCGTCCCGGATGTTTCCAGAGCTGTTTTCAGGGCAGGATGGCGGGCAAGATCGTCATCAGTAACAGATACAATCATGGAGGTATTTCCGGGAGTGTAACTGAGCTGACGAACGCCAAATCCTTCATCAGCATAAGAAAAGGTAAAACCTGCGGAGAGAATGGCGAGTGCCACAATGATCACGCCAATGATAACCATGAATATTTTTTTCATAATGCCTTAGTTGTAATGTTTTCTCTGATTTTTTCATCGACAATTCAGGTGAGTCGCAAACAAAATTTTCGGGAAATAATGGAAAGAAACATCATGCCATCACTTTATGTTCCGGCTCGAGGACATCGTTGTAAATTCCTTCGGGGACTGGAAGATTATGATAGCCATAGACGTTTGGTCTGGTTGAGGCAGGAATATACCGACGAATTTCTTCATCGGTCAGATCATATGCCCGCCCGATGGAGAGATGGAATGCGTTCCAGTCGATCACATACCAGCCGCTTTCTTTGTTGTAGGATTTTGAATATTTCTCCGCAACCCCTGCGGCCCGCGAGGTTATCTCGCTTTCAGAAAAGTTCACACCAAGCAGGTGTGCTTCGGCTACTACGCAAGAGGCGATATCTTTTGTCTGGATGTCTCCGTGATCGGTAAACTCCATGAGGAGGGCTGCATCGTTAAGCTGTACGCATCCCGCAGTGAAGAGGAGGCAAACGATTCCTGTGAGGAGGAGGAGGTAACTGATTTTTCGATTCATGTAAATCATCGTATGAATTGTTCTTTCTCGTCAGTTACGTGTGTAGACTGGCCAAACCGTGATAGGAGAAGAAAGAAAGTTTGTATTTTGCAGCTGGTCATGCGGCAAACTGGTGCAGTTCATAGTACGTGTCGTTCCAGAGAAGACGGCGGTATGAGAGTTTCGATGCTCCGTCTTCCGGATACAGTACACCGAACTCATCCCAGATCATAATCGATTCGGATTTATTCACACACTGGTCTTTGTACCGTATGAATGCAAAGGGATTGGTTGTGATGAAGATAGGGTCCAGGGTTTCCAGAGAATGTTTGAGGGCAGGATGGCGGGCGAGATCCTCGTCAGTTATCTCTTTGATGGTAACATTATTTCCCGGAACCGGAAACGACTGTGTCACAAATCCTTCACTCACATAGACTAATGTGATACCTGCGGCGAGAACAGCGAGTGCCACAACGATCACGCCAATGATACCAATGAATATTTTTTTCATGATACCTTCGCTGTAATGTTTTCTCTGATTCTTTTCATCGACAATTCACGTGATATATCCTTGCAGTTCATAGTATGTGTCGTTCCAGAGAAGACGGCGGTATGATGGTTTCGATGCTCCGTCTTCCCAATACATTACGCCGAACTCATTCTGAATCATAATCGATTCGGATTTATTCACACACTGATCTCCGAACCGTATGAGTGCAAAGGGATTGGTTGTGACAAAGATAGGGTCCAGGGTTTCCAGAGAATGCTTGAGGGCAGGATGACGGGCGAGGTCTTCGTCAGTTATCTGTTTGATGGTAACATCTCCCGGAGTCGGAAACGAGTGTATCATGAATCCTTCATCATTAGAGACGAATGTGAAACATCCATAGAGGATGAGGACTACAGCAATTGCGACTGCTGCGATGATGAGTGTGGTCTTATGTTTTTCCTGCATTTTTCAACCGGTGTGATATTTATGAAAAATATCTGTTTCTGTTAATCAAGGGATTGAAAGTATATAAGTAAATTGGCCAAAGTGTGATAGGATGAAAATGGAGTTTATGCTGCCAATCATGTCCAGAATATAATGAAAATCATAGCAGCGGAGATACTTCATCTGAGATGCTGGATACCTGCCACAATGTATTTGATTTCAGCAATCCATAGATAAGATCATCATGACTGAGGCGGTCACCATTACTCTTCCCCCAGAAATTGTGCGGAAACTGGACAAACTCAGAGAGGACGAGGGGACGAGCTATGAGGATGTCATCTCACGAGTCCTTGATTACTTTATGGATGCAGACAACTATGTCACTGAAGAGGAACGGCAGGAGATCCTTGCAGCATTGGCAGATGTTGAAGCGGGGAATTACTATACCTCTGAAGAAGTTGACGCAATGCTTCAGGCTAAAATCGAATGAGATTCGTATATCGTCTCATTTATACATCCCAAGCAGTAAAATATTTGGACAGTCTTGAGATATCTACTGCATTTCGGATCCGGGATAAAATCAAGAGTATTCTTATGGATCCTTGGCGATATACCGAACCTCTGGTCGACATGGACGGATTGCGTAAACTCAGGGTCGGTGATTATCGAATAGTTCTCTCCATAGATCGTGAACAGGTGATAGTTACTATCATCAACATCGGTCACCGAAAAAATATCTATAAGTGAAGTATTTTTATTTTTGACAGGACTCACGTGAAGTGGTGCTCACGAAAGATGATCAGTATTTATGAATAAAGATTTATCAGCCGATAATATGTTTCATTATAATAGATACAGCGATTTACTTTTGTTCTGCCGTATTTTTCCATAATTTCATCGGCATCATGGACGCTGAGAGGGGTAATTCCGTCACTGGCACCATTAAGATAGATTTTCAGTTTCAGTATGCGGTTATCAGAAACAGTAAGGCTGCGGGATGGGTCGAGCATCAGAGCATGTAATGCAGGATATTGCGAGAAATCTTCGTCACTGAGATTTACCACTACTAAAAGATCACTGGGAGGATGAGTTGCAGTACCTGCTTCTGTTACTATAAGCCATCTATCCCCGCTGGTGAAAAGATACACCCCCCCTCAGTAGATCATCAGTACGAAGACACAGACGAGGATGGTAACAATTAGAGTAGTTTTTTTCATGGAATTTTCACCGAGAATGAGATGAAATCTCAGGTAATGTAGTGTATTGGAGTGAGAGTATATAAGTACATTGACCAATCCGTGATAGGTGCGTTTCGTAAAAAGTTCACAGAAAAAAAGTAAGAACTGATGTCCCTCAAGACAGAAGTTTATCCTTGATCTGGATCCATGGAGGAATGGGATCCTCTCCGATCAGTACCAGAATTTCGTTCGCCTTCTCAACCGGCAGAATGATGGTATGATCCAAATCGCCATCCCGAATAGGAGAGACATAATAATACAGCTGATTTCGCTTATTCGGCATGTCTGGAATGGTTACGTAAATCCGATCAATCATAACGGTGGCGTTTGGCCGGAATTCTTCATACAGCGGAGGACAGATGAGTTCACGAGCAGGATTGTAATGAATCTCTATTGCAACACCGTGCTGAGCGGCATCCCGTTTATTTATATAACCCATGGCATACCAATTATCATAATTCTCTTGAACGAACTGTTCGATTAGTTCGATCAATGCGGTTTCATTCTCTGTGGTGATTTCTACTCCGTGAGATACGATGGAAAGACCGTTTTTTTCCGGAATTCCCAGCGGGGACAATGAGGGGTCAGGGTGCACACTTCGTTCATTCACATCCTGAATGAGAAAAATTACTACGAGGCACACAATAGAGATGAGGACTGCATAAAATGCGATGAGTTTGAGGGTTTCATTGCGGGACATTTTGATTCATTAACTCTCAGTTAGCTGACTTTTCATTACTACAATAAAATAAATTTGAGGGTATAAATTAATTATGATTAGAGTGTCCACCCTCCATTACCATATACTACAATGTACTCTCCATTCGGCCCTGTATTTCCCTGACTGCTTTTTGCAGCATTTACTGATGATTGCAACGAATTTCCATTAGCAAGGTTTTGAATGATAATTTTATTCATGCCAAATTCGTACGTGTAATGAACTTCCTTGACATATCCTGTAACTACACTTGCTCCGGATGCAGTAAATTTGGATGCAAGTGTGTTGTCGGCGAACCACCCGTCTCCAAATCCTTTGCATATGCCTAAATGCACATACGCGCCACCAAGTTTATTGCCGCTATAATAATACTCAAAGAAGCTTGGTAAAAGGGCAAATTTATCTGGTTCATTAGATTGATAGACAACCCCTACCCGATTTTGCAGCAAATCACTGGAGTACATACTCAATTTTGTAGATGTCGTAGTTTCACAAAGAACAACACTTGGGTGGTTGGTAAGGAGGTTAAGAGAGTAAACACCTCCGTGAGATACAATAACGATTACACGGTAACCGCCTGACATCGATGTTCCTGACAACAGCGTTCTGTACTGAGGGACGGTTGGATTTCGTTCGACAGTACTTGAAATTGATGGATTATTTGTCGAAAGATAACTGATTAAAGGGTCGAAACTTGCGACATGTTGCCCTGTCGCATCCAAATCATAAATCAATAAAGCTTTATCTCCAGGTACTGCCCGCAGCAGTGATTTGTCTGAATTTAATTCATCAGAAGACAAGCTTTCCTGCATTTCTGTAAGTAAGATATCCTGATTTAATCCATCACAACATTCGTCTCTGACAAGTTTTACCATCGCGAGAACACCATTGCTGTAGGTAAAGGTAAACGTCTTCGCATTGGCATCATAATAGATCGAATCACGTTCAATCAGAGGTTCAGAGTACGTCGAAAGATCATACTGCTGCAAGATACTGTTGGTTCGCATCTGATACTGCGTCTGCATCTGCTGATTCACATTCGCGGACTCTAATCCGGAAATACTGTTCATCATCGCATATCTGTTGCCGGAAGGGCTGGACATGCTTGAGAGCACAGTTGCCATGTAGTTTGCTTTGGCATCGTCATCCAGAGAGTTGTACAGTGCATCATCAAACACAGTGGAGAAGACCGAACCTGCGGTCATCATTCCCTGAATTTCCTGTTGAGTAAACACGGCGGAGCCGTCATCAGCTACTGCGGGAACAATCACCGCACAGGTCAGAAGTACGGCAAGCAGTAGGAATACTGAGATTTTGCCAATACGACATATTTTTTTTGTTTCTTTCATAATAAGTCTCCTCATGTCGCACAGATCTCTGAAATGGAATACTCAATTCCGGAAATGTGTGCGGCATGATTAGTTCTGATACAGTATCAGGTAAGCCTAGGTTGAAAGAGATTATCCGCGTCATATTAGATAAATAAATTGACCAAAGTGTTGTGGGTTGCTGAATCACACCACACGACAACACAACCAACATCAAAATAATTGCAACCCACAACAATTTGGTCAAACTATTTATAACAAATGAAAGAAAAATATTTTCGCATGAGATATCTTAAAGGAATATTGATTGCAGCAGTTATCCTGCTGGCATGTATCGCACCGGCAACCGCAGCGAACACAGATGCTCAGGTAGAGTTTGAAATTCTGATTGATGAACAGTCTCAGAACTTAGGCAGGGCAGCACCAATTTATGGTGAGGTCAGGCAGGGAGTGACAAATTCCTACACCCACATACCAAATGGTCAGACACTCGAAATTTCACTCACATGGAATCGAGCATCAGAAAATGATCTGGATCTCTACATAACCATACCAAATGGTGGTACCAGTCTGATACACGATGATATGGATGGAAAATTCGATGGAAAAATATCTCTCAAAACATCCCTGACTTCAAGTACTGTCAATCGCATATGGGGATGTGATGTGATCGGTGCACGCGTATCAGGCACGCAACCATACACTTTGATTATTAATAGTTACTAAGTATGAAAAGCGATCTGCTGCACAGAATTGGAATTATGGTGCTTGTAATACTGATTCTCTTCAGTGCAGCAGTTGTTCTATTTTTCGCAGAGGGAGGGGAGATTCGCGGAATTAATCATGATCCGAACAATTCCAAAACGTCCTTGGACTCCCAAGGAATTGTTTTTGAAGTGGTTGAAGAAGAGATTGTTCCCATTTATGATGGAACAGAGATTAAAACCATCGAACTGTGGCAGATGCCTCCAAAGGAGATTCTCAGAAGACTCATTGTGTTTCCTATGGGATACATCCCACCCATTACAGGACAACTCATCACCTTCTTCATCTCTTGCCTCGGTCTTGCATTCATCATCCTCTTCCATCGTGAAACCAGGAAAAAAGATCATCAGGATAGCGAACGTCCGGAAAAAATTCTCACCTACATCACCGAAAATCCCGGCCGGTCCATACAACAAATCGTCAACGGAACAAATATTCCCCGCAGCAGTCTCCGTCATCATCTCAGAACAACACGGATGAAGAGTCAGATCCAAGAGTTCACATACTGCAAAAACCCGCATTATTTTTCCAGGGAAAAATCCTACACCGATATTGAGAAGCTGGTGCTTGCTGTACTTTCCAGCGAAAGCGAGAGACCGGTATTCATAGAGCTGTTCAACAATCCGAAAGCAACCAAACAGGATCTCGCAGAACGCCTGAATGTCAGCGAAAGTGCAGCGCACTGGCATCTCAAAAGACTGAATGCCGCTGAACTGCTGGTGGTTGAAACTGACAGAGGTCAGAACCGCTACCGTTTGTCCGTGGACGCAGAAAAAACATACAGGAAATTCCTTCAGATAGAAGCAGCCGCACGGGCAGGATAAAACGGTAGTCGGTATGCGGTTACAGGGAAATCGGATGAATTATTCCTTGAATGGAAAATAAATCTGAGAGAATGAATTTTGCGAAAAAGTGTAGTCGATGTAGCCGGAAAAATCAGTACTGTTCTCTTGAGAAAATATTTACTGAAAACCACAATAGAAAAATACCTACTACACAAAAGGTAACTCACCGGAAACTGAATTATTTTTGAAATAAGGGGTTGGAAACATCCTGATTTGTAGTCGCATGTATCGGCTACATCATCTTTACCCATAAAATCTGAAAAAAATAATTTCCGTTTTTGGAATTTTTGATGTCTGGCCTCGCTTGGGGTAACCACGGAAAACACTGAACACACGGAATTCCACGGAAAAAAACACAGAATACCGCTTCGCTTACGGAAAACACGGAAAGACTAAGAGTACGGGTATGTGTATAGGTCCCCGCTTTGAGACACCAACTTCCTTAGGTTTTCCGTGTTTTCCGGCGCCGCAGGCGTTCTCCGTGTTTTTTTCCGTGGAATTCCGTGTGTTCAGTGTTTTCTGTGGTTACTCCAAGCGAGACCAAAGACAGAAAAATCCCAAATAACGGAAATCATTTTCATCAGGCATCAAGATGATAACCACATCATCATTGTCATCTCAGAAAAAATATCCACCAGTAACCTCACCGCCCCGCGATCAACTCCCTCAACTTTTCTACACTCCCGACCGGAGCAGAACACATCCCATCACGACAGAAGTACAGCATCATTCCACTCTCAGGAATAGGATACGCAGCAGTAAATGGCGCGACCCCCGCAAGAGCATCAGCAGAAGACGCACTCTTCACCAGAACAGCAGCATGCGACGCTTCAGAAAATTCCAAAACATCCCATAAAATCCCATCACCAGCAGAACAACACACAACCTCGCCCGCAGGGTACAACCTCTCAAGCATCGCAAGAAGCAAAAGACAGTACCCGGCAGGATACCGCTCCGCAACTCCCGCAGCAAACGAAAGCTGCTGCTCCGCAATCTCCTGCCATCGTACATCACCAGTCAGACGGAAAAGCCGCACAAACACCAGAGCCGCCGCAGAATTTCCCGAAGGCATTGCGCCATCATACACCTCCTTCGGCCGCCCGATCAACTGCTCAGCATCGAACGCATACAAAAACAGACCGCCGTTTTCCTCATCAGAAAACAGCTCAACCATTTTTTCCGCCAGAAAAACAGCATCCAAAAGACACGAAGCATCAAAATTCGCCGCATACAACTCAAGAAGCGACCAGGAATAAAACGCATAATCCGAAAGCTGTCCGGCAACTGCGGCCTCACCATCCCGGTACCGGACAAACAGACGTCCGTCAGCATCCCGTAGATATTGATCAACAAACTCCCGGCAGCGAACGGCTGCCGCAAGATACTCCTCGTTTCCAAAAACCCGGTAACCTTTCGCAAACGCAGAAATCATCAGAGCATTCCACGAAGTCAGCACCTTATCATCAGTCAACAGTTTCGAACGGTCTCTCCGATAATCGTACATTTTTTTCCGCAGGACAGCCATATGCGGAGTTTGCTTCGCAAACTCCGCATTCCCCAAAAGATTTGGCACACTCTTCCCCTCAACCATCCCGTGCTCCAAAATCCCAAACCAATCGCAGAACTCAGATCCGTCATCAGGACCCAGAACATCCAGAACCTCTGAGCGGGAAAACAGATAGAACCTCCCCTCAACCCCCTCACTATCCGCGTCCTGCCCGCAGAAAAATCCGCCTTCAGGACTCTGAAGCTCCCGCAGAACATACGAAAAAATTTCAATCCCAACATTCTTGAAAAAAGAACTCTTCGTCAGACGAAACATCTCCGCGTACGAATACGCAAGAAGAGCATTATCATACAACATCTTCTCAAAATGCGGAACAAGCCAGGAACCATCCGTCGAGTACCGCGAAAATCCTCCGCCAACCTGATCACAAATCCCGCCGCGGGCCATCTGCGTCAACGTCTTCTCAGCCATCGACCTCGCAAACGCATCATGCTCAACCTCAAAATACCGCATCAGAAACAACAGATTATGCGGCATCGGAAACTTCGGAGCCGGACCAAAACCCCCGTTTCCGGAATCAAAACTCTGCCGGAACTGCCCAACCGCAGACCGCAGAAGACTCTTACTCACAGCTCCCGGGCGACCGGCGGCCGCCTTTGCAGCAAACGCTGCAACCTCATCAGCCGCAGAAAGAATCTGATCGCGGTCCTTTTTCCACAGCCCGAGCACCTCAGGCAGAAACTCCAGAAGTCCGGGCTTCCCGAACTTCGCATGCTTCGGCAGATAAGTTCCGGCAAAAAACGGCTTCTGATCAGCAGTCATCAGAATCGTCAGCGGCCAGCCGCCAGAACCCGTCATCGCCTGGCACACATTCATATATACTGCATCAATATCAGGCCGCTCCTCACGATCCACCTTGATCGAAACAAATTCCTCGTTCAAAACCGCAGCAACCTCGGGATCCTCAAACGACTCACTCTCCATCACATGACACCAGTGGCAGGTCGAGTAGCCGATGCTCAGAAAAATTGGTTTCCCTTCGGCCTTTGCTTTCGCAAAAGCCTCCGGCCCCCATGGATACCAGTCGACCGGATTGGTGGCATGCTGCAAAAGATACGGAGATTTCTGATCAGAAAGATGATTGGGCATGATGAAGGACCTTTGTTCAACAGTTAGCGGAAAACAAAGAAAAATGTATCAGTGGCGGCATGTTTTTCGCAAAAAACAGAGACACAATAATTCAATATCAGGATTCAGGATATTTATATATAGAAACAGGTAAATTTTCATGTATTATGAGTGAATCTGAAAAAACCGAGATCAGAAACTACCTGTCAGCTGCAGGATTTCTCCTCATCGCAACGTACATGTTGTATCTTGCGATCTCCATTGGACTGGTTCTCGCCCGTCCGGAAGTACTCAATGCAACAGTTGCCCTCTCACTGATAGTGATCGGAGTGCTTCTGCTTGCAATGCGAAAACGCGATCTCACCGCTATCACACTACTGATGTTTGGACTGAATCTCGGCATCATGCATTTCAGGCCGGAAAAAATCTTTCCTGAAAACGGAGTTCTGATTGCCGGCATCTTCTTCCTGATTCTTGCGGTGGTCATCTTAACCAGCACAGAGAAAAAGAAGTATCTGCTGTTCCTGTTGTCACTTCTCCTCGGCATCTCGCTTGTCGAGGCAGGAGTCGGAACAGGAGCTGAACCAATAGACATTGCGACTCTGGTAGTCAGCGGTCTTCTTGCACTCTACTATGCTCTTGCCGTATCTGCCGAGCGGGTCAGCCTGCCGGGCAGCACTTTGCTGAAATCTGACGGACAGACTGACTTCAAAGTGAGCGGAGCAGTGCTTGGCTATCTTATCTTCGGGCTGCTTCTTGCAGTGGACGTCGTCTATTACTTCACCGCAGGGGTTGGAACGCCACTTGGAAATGTCGCCGCAATAAAAATGATGGGCGGAATTATGCTCTGTCTCGTCGCGGTCCTCCTCTGGACACTCGGCAGAATGAAGTACACCCCGGCAATGTTTTTCATGATGGGAGTTTTCTTCTTCCTCGGCAGTCAGATTGCAGATGTGACGGTCGCAGGACAGACATTTGTTGTCAGTGAGGCATTCTACCTGATCGCTGCCATGATGGCAGTGGTCAGCATCATCACTCTGATGAAGACCGAGTCGAGAATCATTCCTGCGGTCATGATTCTGGTAACTGCCGTGTCGTATGCACTGATCGGTGTGTTTGCCGTGTCACTCTCTCCGGTTATTCAGGGAGTTGTTGCTCTGATTCCGGTACTGATCGCGGTGTACCTCGCGTTTGCGGTGTTCAGCCAGAGTAAGAAACTTCCGCTGTTCTGAAAGGAACAGCTATTTTTTTGTGAATAAAACTTACGCGATGCTTTTTTTGAAACACGAACCGCATGAAAAAACACGAATGGTTTAACTCACGAAATATTTCGAAAAACACGAAACCTGCTATTAAGTTCAGAATCAGTCACAAAATCTCTCATAAGATCTGGAAGTGTCTTTGCTGAAACTAATCAATAATTTCCGCATAGAAACTCCTATTTCGTGTTTTTCGCACTATTTCGTGAGTTAAATCATTCGTGTTTTTTAGTGTGGTTCGTGCTCTAAAAAATCACAACGCGGCATCATCCAGATCATTTTGCAAAATAATTTTTTCACCGCATTTTCTATTGCAAAAATAAAATCAAAAAAATTTTCAAAAAAAATTTCAAAATATTTTTTCAAACACCCGACCGCCTGCCGCGGAAAAATCCCGCGGCAATCCAGTAGACAACACCAATCACCACACCAACAACACCAATCGTAAGGAAGAGACCCTGATAGGTTCCGGTCAGCGCAAGAAGTTCGGCTCCGACAAACGACGACGCGAACACACCAAAGTAGACCGCGACAATCTGTCCTCCCATGATCTTGCCCAGATATTTTTGCGGCGTAATCGAAGACAGCCACATCGCTCCGGTCGGTGTTCCAAGACCAAGACCGAAACCAACAATCGCTGCACCAAGGGCAATGACTGGCACACTGACCGCAGTTCCGATCACGAACAAACCCAGCCCCTCCATCAGAAACATCAGCGAAAACATCTGAAGAGAAGTGAACCTTCTTGCAAACCGCCAGAACGAGTAACTCGAAACCGCACTGAAGAGAGCACAGAGACCAAGGACCAGACCGCAGACCGTTGTCGAAACATCCGCAGTCTGCATCAGGAGATACGCAATTTTCGACGAAACCAGATACATCATGATCAGCGAAAGAAACAGCGTCACATACACTATCAGCACCGGCTTGATATCGAGTTTCGTCGGCCTGCTGACTCTGATATGTAAGCTATCATCATACTCTGACTCGGTCTCTTCCTCACGCTTTGGTTCCTTGATGAAAAAGAATACCAGAGGGATCACCAGAATGCCGAACAGATAAATCAGGAACGGTTCACGCCAGGAGATCTCTGCAAGAATTCCGCTGCCGGTCTGCATCACAAGGCCACCTACTCCCATCGCAGCAGACATGTATCCTAAGTAGCGTGCACGGGTAGGCCCGTCATAGTACTCGGTCAGAAGCGTTGTCACTGTCGGCATGAGACCTGCGAGTCCAATGCCAAGCCACATCCGCCAGAAGATAATTGCCGTAACCGAGTCAAGGAAAAATCCGGAAACTCCTGCAAATCCGAACAGGGCAAGACTCACCAGAAGAACTTTTTTGCGCCCGTACTTGTCAGAGATGGCACCGACAAGAAAACCCGACAGAGCGGTTGCAAGAGGAGGAAGCGTGATGATGAATGAGATCATTGTCTCCGACACATCGGGAAACGCGGCACTGATCAAGGGAAGTGCCGGAGCCACCGCTGCGGTCCCAAGAAGGGCCGGCATTGCTGCAAGCAGCAGAACAATGAGCGTCCATTTTCCCGGGACAAATGGTTTGTCGGAGCCAAACATGTGCAGAGAGATTCACACTGTAAATATATCAATATGGTGCCGCTCAACAGAGCCGAAGAGGCAGGAGGCAGCAAGATTCATGGATTTTTCCAGAAATTTTTTTAAGAATAGGATGGGCGCGGCGGAGAATTTTTTGAATTGCGAAACAACGCAAAAATTCAAAAAAAATTACCTCTTCAGCACGCCCATCTCAGACAACATATTCGGCAGATACTCCTTCGTCACGAAATCGAGACCATGACTCGCGAACGCCTGCTGTTCAGACTTCAGCCCCATCTCAAGCTGAAGATTGATCTCCTTTCGCCAGAAATCATTATCAAACCGCGGATCAGAAAGTTCAGCCCGAAGCGCCGCAACATCCTGTTCACTCAGCTTATCAGCAGGAAGATTATAATCCCGAATATCAGAAGGCTTCACCCCGACAAACTTCGCCGCAGGAGTTGCCAGAAGCTCAGACATATGAGCCGCCTTAATCGAGCCATAAGCCACAGACGCATAAATACGATACGACCAGGGATCCCCGTCAGTGAAAACAACCACCGGGATGTTCATCTCCTCATTCATCCGCTTCAGCATCCGCCGCGTCGCACGCGACGGCTGGCCGCTTAAATGCAGAAGAATCGTGTTGTATTCCTCATCAAACCCGTTCTCCTGCAGACGCGAAAACATACCACCAGTCTCAATCGCGATAACGCACGAGGCATCATGATCCACCAGCTCCACATTATCCACATTATTCGGAATATGATAGCCTGCCTCGCCTACGTCATCCTGACAGTGAATCTCCTTCATCCCGCGGCGGGTATTTTCCCGAACCCGGATCGGCCCAAAAATCGAAGCCCCGTCCTCCTCAGGACGCATATGGAAAAACTCGCGCTGAAGGTTCGTAATGATCTCCAGATCCTCAATAAGATAATTACTCTCGTTCTGGGCATTGAACTTCGCCTGCTTCCAGCCTTCCGAGATGTAATACATCTCTCTGAGTGTTGAAGAACGGTTTTCCGCAAGCTGCATCTTGATGAACCCCATCACATACGCCATCTTCAGCATATGAATAGCAGACTTTGCCGTTCCCGCGTTTCTGGTACTCTCTTTTGAGCCGTAGGTCCACACCTCGGACGAATCATCGAACGCAAGATTATACTTCGTCCTCGTCGGCAGAGTAATCGACGGCACATCTCCGGCCCCCATCTGGTCATACCAGACCTGGGCAATTTCCATCAGCCGTTTCTTTGTCGCGACATCACGCGCATTTGGTTCAGACATCCAGATCCACCACCACTTTCAGATTCTCAGCAATTCCCTGCAGATCCACAATACCGCCGCCGGTACCCGTATAGGTCACCTCAAAGTTATCTCCAGAGTGCAGCAGACGTTTCCAGATCTTCGTGTACTCGCCGTCCATCTCGGTCACAAAATCCGGAGGAACGGTTGCATCTCCCGCGGCATCGCAGGAAATATCATACAACGTCATCTCCTGATCTTTGGTTGTATAGTTGTCAACCCTGATCAGAATTTTTCCAGCTGAAGATCCCTTCTTCAGCACAACACGCCGCATGATACGTCCTTCGATCAGCGAAGTGTCAGGAGTCGGAAGCTCCACAATCTCGCCAACCTTCTGGGCAATCAACGGAATCACCGAACAGATTGCCCGGGCACGATCCTCCTGTTCCTTGCTTTTGTCGCGGCGCGACAGAAACATCTTCAGATCGCGGCCAAGCTCCTGCAACGCAAGTGTAACTTCCTTCTCAACCTCGGGAACCGAAGCGACCGCATCCTTGGACTCGCTCGTGAACGGCACATTCGTTGCCGCGACATGCACGAGAATCAGAACCGGACCCATCGGGAGACCCTGTTGGGAAACCCCGTAAGCCTTCCAGTTCACGCCGGAAACGGCAGAAGTAATCGCACACGCTCCCTGCTGATACAGCAGAGGCACGCGGTTGGCGAACCGAAGAAGCATCGCACTGCCTTCAACCGGCAGTTTTCCGCCGTAACCGATCGCAGCTTCCACGATGAAGGAGTTGCCGCCAAACACACTGCTTGGACGCGTTCGTGCTTTGATGAAGTCGAGCTGGAACTCTTTTTCCATTCCCTTCACGATCAGCTCCTCAGTGATTGGGGAGAGACACTGCAGTGCAGAAGGAGCCGGAATTTTTACGGTCTGCATTGCTTCAAGCAGAGGATTCAGCTGTTCGAGCGACAGTTTGTTTGCCGAAACTTTCGAGTCCAGCTTTGCAACCGCACAGATCTCAAGAGCGGTTTTTTCGCCGACTTTGGAAAAACTTTCAATCAGGAACTCTTTAAGCGGCAGCTCGGACGCCGCGGTCATGCGTTTTAACACGCCAAGCTCAATGCCGTACGGATGCGGCTTGATGGCAACCGGACACGGCGGAACATCGTGCGAAACACGGTCAAACGTGAACGACTCGTCATCGATCTCGACACGGAACCGGGCATGCGGGTTGACGATTGAAGTGTACTTGAGATACTCCAGCATCTTCTTCTTCGCAGCCATGGAACTTTTGAACTCGAGCTCGATGCGGGTTCCATGCGGAAGCACCCAGTCGATCTCTTCATGCGAGAGAACTTCAGGTTCGTTGGTCTCGGTCTTGATGACAAGCGTCATCTTATGCGCCGGAGATTTTGCATCGGTTCGGGAGATGACAAGCGTCGGTTTTCCGGTCGTCAGCTGTGCATACAGAACTGCCGCAGAAATGCCGATACCCTGCTGACCGCGGGTCTGGCGGACCTGATGGAACCGTGAACCATAGAGAAGTTTTGCAAAAACCGCCGGCATCTTATCCGGCACAATGCCCGGACCATTGTCTTCGACCACCACGCGGTAAACATCGCCGCCGACTTTTCGTACCGAGACGAGAATGTCAGGCAGAACCTCGGCCTCTTCGCAGGCGTCAAGCGAGTTGTCGATTGCTTCTTTAATGGTGGTGATGATTCCCCGTGTCGGGGAATCAAACCCAAGCATGTGTTTGTTCTTTTCAAAGAACTCGGCGACACTGATGCTTCGTTGTTTCTTGGCGAGTTCGTCAGCAAGTGCCATTGATTACCTCAGCGACAGCGTCCGCAAGAGGCATCTCTTTCTGGCTTGCGGCGGCAAGATTTTTCAGCGTGACCGTGCCTGCGGCTGCTTCGTTTGCGCCGATAAGGACCGCATATGATGCACCGGATTTGAGTGCGGAAGAAAGCTGGGCGCCAAAGCTCCGGTCCATTAAGTCCATCACTGCGGTGATGCCTGCTGAGCGGAACGCGGCGGCGGCGGCGTACGCCGGCCCCCGCGTTTCCGCGGTCGCGATGACGGCAACGACCGGAGCGGCGGTCGGAACGATCTCGCCGAGCGAGACCATCACGCGGTCAAAGCCGATGGCAAACCCGCAGCTCGGGACATCTTTGCCGCCGAACAGATGAGCAAGCCGGTAAACTCCGCCGCCGAGGATCTGATTTTCGGCACCGAGATTGTCGGCGAAGGCTTCAAAGACCATGCCGGTATAGTAGTCAAGACCGCGGGCGATTCCGAAGTTCTGGACGAACGGAATGTTCTGGGCTTTGAGGTAGCTGAAGGTCTCTTCGATTCGTGCTTTTTCGGGAATGTCTCCGGTGACGGCGAAGACTTCGTCAAGGGTTTCGGCGGTGATGAGCCGGACAAGCGGGTCATAGAGATCCGCATGGCCGATTGAGGCAAGCGTGTTTTCCAGAAGTTCCATGTCACGCTTGTCAAGAGCTGCCATGACTTTCTTCTGTTCAACTGCGTCAAGGCCCGCAAGCATGTGTTTCATCGGGGAGAGGTGGCCGATCTTTAAGACGAACCGAACGCCGGAACAGCTCAGGAGATCAGACGCAAGGGCGATGACTTCTGCATCGGCTGCCGCAGAGTCGGCACCGATGAGTTCGCAGCCGAACTGCCAGAACTGCCGGTAGCGTCCTTTCTGCGGACGTTCGTACCGGAAGCATTCGGCGAAGTAGAACCAGCGAAGTGGTTTTGGTGCGACCTGGGCTTCGTTGACGTAGGCCCGGACAACTGCTGCTGTGATTTCTGGGCGGAGTGCTATTTTTCTGCCGCCTTTGTCTTCGAAGGCGTACATTTCTCCGATGATTCCTTCGCCTGATTTGACGGTGAAGAGTTCCTGCTCTTCAAACATGGGGGTGACGACTTCGCCGTAGCCGAATGAGGCGGCGACGTCTCTCATGCGGCGTTCGATACTTCTCCGCTGTGCCATTTCTGCGGGAAGGAAGTCCCGCGTTCCGCGTGGTTTCTGCAGCATTTTTATTTCCTCTCAGGAACGCGTCGGGGGGCGGCTCCGGTAAATCTCTGCCATGCTGATTCGTCTCCTTTCCATACGTTGCCTCGGGTGATTCTGGACTGCAGGTACATTGCAAGCAATATGAATCCGCAGGCGAGGTAGAGGAAGGTGTTGTCGGAGAATCCTGCAAGGGCTGCGGCAAACCAGCCGAGTCCGGTGAAGAGTACTCCCTGGTAGGCGGCCTTGCGGTATCCTTCAATTCCGGTCCTGACAAAGATGCGGGTGTCTCTAAGCCAGAGGAAGGAGACGACAATCGCACCGAAGGCGACGATGTAGGTTATCGGATCAACGAAGGGCATAAATGATAATTATTTGGTGTGAGTTGTCTTAATGCTGGGGGTTTGTTCGGGCGTTGTACTATTATTTCGGAGTCGCCCACGGAAAAGCGGAAAGCACGGAATAGGCACGGAAAAAACATCACGGAGTAGACGAGAACATCACGGAAGTTAAGTATTTTCCAATTCCGTGGTGTTCACGTCTGCTCCGTGATGTTTTTTTTTCTGTGAGATTTCCGTGTGTTTTGCTTTTCCGTGGGCGGAGCAACGAACAACACCGAACAGTGTTTACCCATAAACGAATTTATGGGAAAAACCGATTTGTGCGGGATGTTTTATGTGGTTGTGTTTCCTATATTCTGGATAATGAGTTCCGGAGTTCTGATCTGAAATGAGGCCTGGCTCTTCTATTAAGTTGTTTCAGGAGAAGACGATCCGGTCAACATGGAATGAGGAGGAGGAACTCTGGTACTTTTCTCTGGTGGATATTGTTGAGGTGCTGACGAATTCAGCAGATCCCACCGATTATCTGCGGAAATTGAAAAAACGGGATCCTGAACTAAAAAGCTACCTTGGGACAAATTGTCCCAAGGTAGCTATGGTCACCGAGAGCGGAAAGATGCGAAAAATTCTTGCGGGAAATGCCCGGCATATTTTCCGTCTGGTTCAGTCGATTCCTTCACCGAAAGCTGAGCCGCTGAAGCTCTGGCTGGCACAGGTCGGGTATGAGCGGTTGCAGGAGATTGAAAATCCTGAACTTGCCCAGGAACGGATGAAGGTTCTGTATGAGGAGAAGGGTTATCCAAAAGACTGGATTGATAAACGTCTTCGGGGAATGGCGATACGTCAGAATCTTACTGATGAGTGGCAGGAGAGAGGTATTTCGTCGGACAGGGAGTTTGCTATTCTCACGGCAGAAATTTCAAAGGCAACGTTTGGGATGACACCGGCAGAATACCGATCATTGAAGGGGCTTGCGAAAAAGAATGAGAATCTTCGGGATCATATGACGGATCTGGAGTTGATTTTTACGATGCTTGGCGAGCGGGTGACGACGGAAATCTCGCAAAAGGAGCAGCCGGAGAGTTTTCCGAAGAGTCGCGAGGTTGCACGCCGCGGCGGAAGGGTTGCAGGTGTTGCCAGGACGGAGACGGAACGGGAGCTTGGACACAGTGTTGCGACACCGGATAATTTTCTCGGCGAGAGTGATTCCAGTAAGAGACGAAGAGTTGCTTCAGGTAAGAAGGACTGATTTGTCTCTATCCGATCTTTTATTGTCTGCGTTCGCGTAGAGTTTGCTATGCAGCAGATGGATGAGGGAAGCGAAGCATTCAGGGAAATTTATTTTGCAGGCGGATGTTTCTGGGGTGTTGAGGAGCTGATGCGTTCAGTCCAAGGAGTTGTTGATGCGGTATCCGGGTATGCGAACGGCAGAAGCGGGCCTGCTCCATCGTATGAGGAGGTGTGTTCAGGGAGAACAGGATTTTCCGAGACGGTGAAGGTTGTCTACAACCCTGCCAGAGTGAGCCTGCCGGCACTGGTGTTTCTGTTTTTCCGGGCGATTGATCCGACAGATTCAGGCGGTCAGGGAAATGACCGGGGAACGCAGTACCGTTCAGGCATCTATTATAGTGATGAGGAGTCGGCAGTTGTTGTCAGGCGTGCGACAGATGTTGAACGGCGGAGGCATTCTGCGTTTTATGTGGAGATTTTGCCGCTGCTGAATTTTTATCCGGCAGAAGAGTTTCATCAGCGGTATCTGGAGAAGCACGAAGGCGGGTACTGTCATATTCCAAGAGAGTTGTTTTCCTATGCAGGATCGATGCGGGTGGATCCACAGCAGTACCCGCGGCCAAGTGATGCGGAGATTTCGCGCCGGCTTTCGTCTCAGGAGTTTTCCGTGACCCAGGAAGGGGCAACCGATCTGCCGCATTCGCATCCGCTGACGACTGAGGTGCGGCGGGGATTGTATGTGGACGCGGTTACCGGCGAGCCGTTGTTTTCCTCGAGAGATAAGTATCAGAGTTCCTGCGGGTGGCCGGCGTTTTCAGAGCCGGTTGATCGAAACACGATGGTGTTTTCCGAGGACCGGTCGCATGGGATGCGCCGGACTGAGGTGCGGAGCAGGACAGGAGATTCGCATCTGGGGCATGTGTTTGGAGGTGATGAGGAGTCTCCTTCAGGAGTGAGGTTTTGCATAAACGGGTCGTCATTGAGGTTCGTGCCGTATGAGAGAATGGAGGAGGAGGGGTACGGGGAGCTGATGGATCTGGTTTGAAAAAATGTGTTTTGTGGGGTTGTGGTATCACAGAAAAGATTTAGTTCGTTTTTTTCGGAAAAAAAGTAAATGGATAAGTGGCGAATGGGCATGATGAGAAAAGATTTAGTCGATTTTTTTCGGAAAAAAGTAAGTGGATAAGTGGCGAATGGGCATGATGAGAAAAGATTTAGTCGATTTTTTTCGGAAAAAAGTAAGTGGATAAGTGGCGAATGGGCATGATGAGAAAAGGAAACCGCAAATCCACGCAAATCTCGCTCGCTGATGCTCGCTCCGCAAATCGCGTTTGCTAATCGTCGCTCTCATCCCGCCGGATTCCGGCGGGCTCGTTGCTATCGCAACCGCTCCGGCAAACGCTGGACGGCGCCAGTCGGGCGCCGCCATTGTTGAAAGTATTAATACAGAACGAATTGAAATTATCCAGCCACCTCAGGCGGCGCCCGACTGGCGCCGTCCAGCATGTGCAGTCGTGTCACCGATTAGGTTCACCACCTGCGGCGGCGAACCCCCACAGAATCAAACCGGCTCGGCATCAGTCGCATGCCGCTCCCGCGTCATGCTCGGTTAATCGCGGTTGAACGAGAAAAATGAATTTTACGAAAAATAGTTCCGGGAGTTGTTTACTCCCGATCTTCCCCAGCAGTCACCCGCCCCGCTTTGATTCTAATGCGAAACAGCATCCGCCCGGAATCGGGCGGGGCAGTTCCGCAGAATCAAACCGGCTCGGCATGACTCGCTACGCTCGAAGGCAGTAGTGGAACGGGAAAAGAGATCTTACGAAAAATAGTACCGGGAGTTGTTTACTCCCGATCTTCCCCAGCAGTCGCCCGCCCTGCTTTGATTCTAATGCGAAACTGCATCCGCCCGGAATCGGGCGGGGCAGTTCCGCAGAATCAAACCAGCTCGGCATGACTCGCTACGCTCGAAGGCAGTAGTGGAACGGGAAAAGAGATCTTACGAAAAATAGTACCGGGAGTTGTTTACTCCCGATCTTCCCCAGCAGTTGCCCGATGAGTCCGGTCAAGCCACCGGTCGTTCCATGCGTAAATAGGGCCGGCGAGAATGAGGACGGCGCCGGTAATGCCCTGTGCGGCAATGCCGATAATGAGGATAGTAGTAATGGTGTCCATGATGTTTCTCCTTTTTAGTATTTTTCAAATATTTCCAATCAACCGTGATTAACCGAGCGAAGCGAGAGATGCCGAGCCGGTTTAATCCTGTGGGGGTTTACCGCCTCCGGCGGTAAACCCCCCACATTAGGATTGAAGCGGGGCGGTTAGTTGAGGCTGTTTTGTGTATCCGCCCACGCATCAACCTTAGCGAGAATCGCATCGCTCTCATAAGAACTGATCTTCAGATCCTTTCTGGTGAAACTGAGGAAATAAATCTCACCGGTCGGATCATGAATCTTAAGACGAACATTCCAGGAATCCTTAGTATTGTCGCGGTCAGCAACTGCGCTCTCGCCGAACTTTGCAGTGAGGGCAGTATCTGCAAGAATGTGGGCAACAACCGCATCGTAAACAGCACGGGTCGGAGCATCAACAACAATACTACCGATTACCTCGCCGAGGGGAGAAAGGTAAGCAATAGTTGCCTTGTAATACTCATTCGCAACACTGACGCCGTCGATAGTCTCGCCGGCGGTCTGGTAGGCAGTTGCGCCCAGCGGATTATCGGTCGCCTTCAGCGCAGCAATATTCGCATCAAATGCAGAAGCAGTAGTGATCGGTACAGTGAAACTGCGTCTTGCAGCCTTCACAACAGAAGTCTGGGTGAAATCGAGTGGCATATTCTATCGTATCCATGAGAATGCGGGCGTATTTGTATCGTGCCGCATCACTCAGATAACTATAGACAATGAAAAATAATAAAGCTAAATTTTGTCTTAGCTTCTAATTTAGAATCAAAACATCCGAAGTTTTCGCCTCACCTCCTCAGGAACATCCGCCACATAAGGTCGGGCAATCCGATGATTGCGCAGAGCAGAAACAACAGATGTCTTGCCGCATCCAAGCCTCTCAGCAATCTCTCTAACGGTCAGTTTCTCCTCAACAACCAGCCGGAGAAGCCTCTCCCGACTGGCAAGATCAGGATACAGATACCATCTCACCGGGTTTCCCCCAGAGGAACAATCATCGGCAGCTGCGGTTTTTTCACGACACTGATATACGCAGGAATCTCGCCTTCAGCAAGAACCTGCCGGAGATCCCCAAGATTCACCTGTTCAAACGCAATAACCCGATCCGGAGACGCAGCTTTCGCAAGATCATACAGATGCCTTCGTCCGAGAATCTTCTCCGCATCGCAGGACCGGATGAAAACAATTTTTTCAAACACTTCCGGAAGATCTCGCCTGAGTTTACCGGTGTCAACCATGCGGGTGAACGTATACGGCGTTTCGATCGTGTAGTGAACAGAGGTCAGACCTTCGATACAGATCCGATCGATTACTGCTGCATGCTGTTCCTCAAACCTTTCGGCAAGCTGCCGAAACACCTCGGCAAACTCTGCCGCCCAGATTGCATTTTCAAAAGGATCGCATGGCTCAGGATAAAAAATTCCGATCTTTTCCGCGAAAAGAATACCAGGATTGATGGGAACTTTTGTCATACTCCATCCCTCAGGCTGATGGTTTCTGCGGTGCGTTCAGCGATGATCTGTCGAACCTGTTTTTTTCGGGCAAGATATTCGGTGATTGCAGTACGTTCCTCAGCTCCGGCGCGGAGCGTCGGACCGCCGCAGTCCGGACAGAGGAGAATCGGGGGATGGTCAGGGGACGGACCATCCGTCCAGTCAGAGAACGTAAACGCGGTGCCGCAGAGCGGACAACAGTAGCCGGTGAGATGATAGGTCCACTCAGTCATCAGTCTCCACCTCGGCGTAGGTTGCCCGGCGGGTGATGCGGGAGACGGAATGACGGGAGATACCGAACTGAACCGCGAGTCGTTCCTGAGTTACCCCGCCTGCGGCATAGAGCCGGCGGATGGTTCGGACAACGTCAGGACTGAGGGCTGTGGGTTTGGCACGTTCGTTCTGGAGATGGGTGACGAGCCTGAGGTTCTGGAGTCTACAGTCGGTTTTGTTGTGGTTGATGTGGTCGATTTCAAGGGAAGCATCGACCGGAACATTATCAAAGCAATCACCGGAGCAGTCAGTCAGATTGATGTGTACTGGGTCAATACCCAGCGATTTATGGACAAGTACGGCGGTTCAGCCCAGATCAGAGATCCGACGATCGATGATGATGACGCCTTTGTCAATATTCATGTACACTACTCATACTCGTTCAAGGTAAATTCTGAGGAGATCTCGCTACAGCTCTTATTTGATGCATTTGGTTTCAATGCGGACATCTCCAAAAGAGAAATAGTGGAACGGCTGAACAAAGACACCGAACTACAGATCGGCACGGTTCTTGCGACGGAACTGGAACGAGTGGATGAAAACGGAAAACGGGTAATGTCAGTCTTTTCCATCAAACGGGAAAGTATCAAACTGGCAAACGCATTCTCCGCAGCATCAGACAAATCCTGTATGGAACGGTATGGAATCCACATTGTTGACATCAACAACTTCGAAGCCAAACCTGACAAAGAGTACGAGGAGATGAACCGTGCCAACGTTACCGCCGGTTCCTTTGCATCACGCGGCAGCAACCAGTATGCCAAAGCCAATACCGGTGGTATTCAGATGCAGCAGATGCTCAATCAGAACAAAGTTCTGGAGGGAATGGCCGCAGGAGCCTCAACAGGCAACAGCGGAAGCGGGGGAATTGATGCAATGGGAACCATGATGGCAATGTCCATGATGAACCAGATGCAGCAGCAACAGCAGATGCAGTCGGGTTTCCCTATGGGGCAACCTACGGAAAAGTGCGGCAAATGCGGCGGAAACCTACTTTTCGGAGCAAAATTCTGCCCGACATGTGGTACATCAACTGTTCGAACATGTTCTTCCTGCAGTAAGGAAGTTCCTGCAAATGTGGCGTTCTGCCCGTACTGCGGGGAAAAATTAGCCTAAGGAGGTAAAATACAATGCCAATTATTAAATCAGATTCATTCTCCGGAGGTTCATCCGGAAGCAGCTCGTCAGGTGGATATCGTCACAAAAGTCCGTTTCTGGCCCTCATATTATCATTTTTTATTCCGGGACTCGGTCAGGTGTACAACGGACAGATACTCAAAGGGATTGGATATTTTATTCTGACTGTTATTCTCGCCTTCCTGTCTGTGATAACCCTCGGACTCTTGTTTATTGTTTATTTTATCTGGTGGATCTGGAACATATATGACGCATATCACACAGCTGTTAAAATCAACGGTGGATACTAAGCGAAAAGATGTTCCTTTGAGCAATAAACGGAGATAAAAACATGCAAATAGATTGTCCCAAGTGCAGAAAAACCTTCGAATTTACCCATGCAGCAGATCAGTTTACCTGTCCGTACTGTGGAACGATCACCAGTCTGAACAAAGCAGATACCCTGTATCTGTACACCATGCCCTTTACGATCAACGATCAGCGTGCAAATGATGTGTTCAAAAAATGGGCTGCATCATCGGATAAAATCCATGATCTTCTGGTAAAATGTACCGACAAACAATGGAACAAGTATTATCTTCCCGTCGGAAAGATTGTTCGTATTCTGAATGGAATGGAACAGGTATCCATTTTTTCTCTCAGTGAGAACAATTCAGTAAATCAGGATCTCCACATTGATACAATCCCTCCCGGGGAACTGCTCTTCTACGAAGGAGGAATTCTGGATGCACAGGCCATTATGCCGGATAGAGACATGAATGTTCTGCTAACCGAGTACATGGGCAAACCCAAAGAACAGGCTGTGATATTTGTACCGGTATATCACCTTCAGTACAAATACGACGGCATGTCCTATTCCCTGCTTATCAACGGAGTGACCGGTACAGTTTATACAGATGCCTTTCCTAAAGCCACGGACGACATTTACCGTGAGTGTACTAAAAAATATCTCTATATAGGGATATTATGCGGAATTGTCGCTGGAATTATAGGTTTATTCCAGAGTACAGTCTTTAGTTATGTGAATGGTTGGCTGAATATGTCATACATTCTGGATGTGAATCCATGGTTTGCACTGCAGAACATTGTATCCTTGATTATATTCTTAGGATCCATCATTGGCGTGACCTACTTCTCCCATCGGGATGGTTCGGTTCTTCTTGATGAACTGGAAAAAAATCGTTCCTATGAGGAAAACACGGAGGCTGAAGCATGAATACCGATGTAGTCCGATCAGCATCGACTGATATGAACAGCAACGTTGAAGGTTATTTCTGTACAAACTGCGGTTCGAAACTGGTACTGAACGAAAAAGAGCCTGTTGTGTATTGCGAAAGCTGTCACAAAGCCTATGTTTCTACGAATTTTTATGGATTAGAAAAGTATGTTGCCAAAGCAAAAATTCTGGAAAAGGATGCATGGGACAGAGTAAACCAATGGTTCAAAGAAGGAGGAGCACGAGATCTGACAACCTCAGCGGAACTTGCCAGTGTCAAAACCATGTATCTTCCATTTTGGAAAACCAAGACAGAAACACGGACAGTTGTCTGCGGATACAATGTGTACAAAGACAATAAAGGAAACCAGAGATACGAGTTTCTTAAGCGTATGTACAAAAAAAACTATACATGGGACGACATCGCCTGTGATGGTTCTGAATACGGAGTTCAAACCTATGACACATCGGTCCCTGTAGTTCCGTTGTTTGAGATTCAGGAACAAATTTCCCTTGTACCGGTAACCATATCCGAATCTGATGCAAAGAAGGCCAGTACAGACGCAGTCATCGATACCGCACAAGATGATGCAGGTTCAGGGATAAGCAACGTAACGTTTCTCAGAATATTTCCCAAACTGAAGACCTTCAAACTGATATACCTCCCGTATGTTATTGTCCGTTACAAATATCATGGACGTGAGTACTCGGTTGTCCTTAATGGTCATACCGGAAATGTTGATGCTGGTACAAAACCAGGGGATAAAGGACAACAGGCCACAAACTTCAGTATTCGCTTTGGGATTGGAAGTACACTGATCGGCACAGGAATTGGTATTCTCGCATCTGAGCTGATTACGATGATATGGTGGTATTCGCTATTGGATGACTATTTATTATTCCTTCTTACCTCCGATAGCGAACTTCTCCTTGGATTTATCCTAACAGCGGTAGTGGCAGCTATTCTAATCCTTATTGGTCGCAGCCTTCACAAGAAGAGTCTGCACATTCTTCAGTACGGATCAGAGATCACCACCGGCAATCAGAAAACCGAATCAAAAACATCCAATGAGGTGAGATAAATGGCACTAAAAGCACTTTCCTGCCCGGAATGCGGACATGAGATAACAGGGGAAACAGGTTTTGGTGTGGTACTGGAGTGTCCCAACAACCATTATGTAGGCGTCTCCCGCGATACACATGACGTGTACTCTGTCCCAACCCAGCTGGTAAAACCCAGTGGGCTTGATCCCAAGAAGGGAAGACTGATATTTCTTCCATTCTGGGGATTTAACGTATTCATCAATGTACGTGATCGGAAGATTCAGGGAGGCGGACTTTGGAGACTGTTTTCCGGACAGAAACTCCTAAGCGGCGATTGTGCGATGTACGTCTGTGCCGCACAACTCCCGGACGACGACGTGGATGAACTCAGCAAACACTACTCTCTCAACACTCCTCCTGGCTCTTCCAACCTGGAGGACAGTTATCGGGATGATTTTGAAAAACTTCCCGTCTTTATCGATGAGAATACTGCATTCCAGCATGCCGAGTTCATTTTTCTCAAAAATGAGTTCGACGTCTCAGGAACATTGCAGTGGATAGACTACACCTTTGAATTCAAAGAGTTCGGTCTTGTTTATCTGCCGTTCTACATGGACACCAAGCGAAAAGATACTTACCATCAGATCATCTAAAAGGGTTATACATTACTATGCAGATTGATGGAAAAAGCGTTGCTGTTGCCGCAACATGTATCCTTCTCGGACTTTGTTGCGGTGTTCTCCTCACCCTCTTCCTTGTGCCTTGGGGTGCGGAAAATCATACAACCTTCGATTTTTTGGAACAGAAAAACACTCCAGAACCGGTGATAGGAACATGGTTTGGCTCCACCTCTTTTGCCGGAATTTTTACTCTCCAATCAACCCTCGTTTTTTATGATGATCAGTCCGGTAATGTGGTGTATGAACTCAGTTCTCCTTTGGTATCTGTACAGAAAACCGGTTTTGACTTCACTTGGGAAAAAACGGATGAACAAACTTACACTGCAAAAAATTCGGTTTTTGTCATGCCGTACTCCCTTTCGGACGGAAAACATACACTGAAGACCATCCTCAATCCTTCAATCATCGGAATGTCAGATCTGGATGTTCTTTCCATTGATCTCCGATATGTAAAACAGAATGCCGGATAGAGGAAAGGATATCTTTTCTGTAAAATGTCGAAATCAATGGGCACTCCCGAAGAAGACCTCAGGATTCTTCGGGAGATGCTCGTTCCTGAGATGATCCTTGAACCGGACACCGGTACCGACGGTAAGCCCCGTATAAAACTCACCGATCCGGACAATCCAAACACCTGTGTTACGATTACCGGCCTGCTTCCGCATACGATCGCGGTAAAATCCGATGCTGTTCCATGTACCGGCAGATGTTTTCAAAGCAGCAGGGGTGAGGCGAAACGTTCGGACTACATTCTTATCTGCGCCGGAGAGAAGGAGAGATGGGTTGTCTTCATCGAACTGAAGGGGTCGATGAAGTATGCGTCCCTGCACGGGGTTGCAAGCCAGCTGCTTGGTTCACGCTGTTTTTTTGAGTATGTACGGTTCACCGGCAGGATGTTTTGGGAGTGTCCGGATTTTCTGAGTGCGTATGCGGAGCGGTATGTGGTGTTTCCCCGATCGTCGAGGAGGAGTGAGGGGTGTTCTGATATGAGGTGTATGGAGGCTCTCGGGGTGATTGAGGTACGGAGGATAGGGGAGAGGATGGGGGTGCGGTTTCGGAGGATGGTGTAGGGATATGCGTTTTCATATTCTTTTGAGAATAGAAAGAAAAATCCTCTACATCATATGAGCAGAACTGGAAATCGATAGATGAAAAGTGTCCAGGGTAGAACACGATCAAGAATAGACGAATACACGCAACTTTAATCCTTCTCTAAACAATACATACACGTAACAACCATGATTTCATCACCTTTATGGGATAAATTTACTCACATAATCGCACTTGACACGGAAACATCTGGGTTAGACCCAAAAAATGACAGAATAATTGAGTTAGCCGCAATCTCAGTAGATGAACAGGGAATACAAACAAAACTCAATACATATATCCAACTTCCAGTTGCCCTTCCCCTATCTCAGAAAACCATCGAACTCACGGGAATTACGCGAGATTTTTTGCAGAGAGAAGGAGTGACTGAACAAGAAGCAGCTGCTTCTTTTGTTGCCATGATCCAAAAGATGAATCGAGTACTATTTATTGCCCATAATGCTCAATTTGATCTCTGTTTTCTTCAGGAATTTCTAAAACGAAACGGACATTCCTTACCGGAGGGATGGGGAATAATTGACACACTGACTGTATTTCGAGATCGAAAATCCTACCCAAACAAATTGTCTGATGCCATAAAATATTATGAACTTCAAAATGTACAGAACACGCACTCAGCTCTGACCGATGCATATGCAGTACATGCAGTCTTCAACGCAATGCAACAGGAACAGAACAATCTGCATGAATACCTGAATCTAATCGGCGTATATACTGAATATGAATTGTTTGGTTGGGAAATATCTGGTTTGGAATACTGGGGCCAAACGATTGATGACGAAATCTATCATACTCTCCCGGAAATAAGAAAACGATGCCTGGAAAAAGAATAATTAAGAATATCTATTTATCCTGTTTATTGTAACAAACAATTTAATTACGATCAATTCGACCCGGAAATAGACCGCAATTTGAGTTAAATTGCAAGACATGGATTGTTCTGATATTCTCTAGTTATGTTTATGGCGCATGACCACTTTTGCGGAGTTGAAACCTGGAGGCAGCGCCTTAAAAGAATCATCTGTTTTATCATACCCATGAGACTGGAACTTTGCCAAAGCTTCAATATCCAGATCGCCGGCAAGAAGCGTACAATTCACCCCACCGCCAACCTGCATCATATTTTTCAGTTCATGTTTTGTTGGCCGAAGAATACGCGAACATCCAAACTCTGACGTGTTCGAATACACCACGTAACAATGAACATCCCTCACGACAGAGTCCAGAATGTCCATAAAATAGTGGATATCCTTATTGAACGAACAGGCAATAAGGTAATCAAGTTCTGAACGGAACAATGCCCGATGCTGAATATCTGCAAGCTCAAAACAGTTGTACACTGTAAACTGAGCTTTTCTCCACTTATAGAGATGATATACATGAGAATTCAGATTCGGAAGAGAATAACCATAATTTTCTAACTGGAATATCTCCCCCGGAGCATAATGATTCTTCACTCTTAGGGATACACAACAGGATTTATACAAATTTTTCACTTGGAATGGTAGCAGTGCTGCAGTCAGATTAAAGGCAATACACCGGTTCTCATTCGTTTTATCGAGAGACAAAGAGTGAGGGGCCTGACAATCAAACACGTACTCTAAACCAAATATCAAACCAATTTGATGCTGTTTTGACCACTGTGCTAACTTTGGGAGCCAGTAGTGGGGAATTGCACATTCCGGAAAAATAACGAGATCGCACTTATCATCAACTGCCGCATTTAACACGCGTGATATCTCCAGCCAGCGTTCTAGAGAGATATCAGGAGCCAATTCCTGAGGAGCATGACACTTTTCATATCGTTCTTCGGAAATACGAAGATTGGCAAGACCAATGCGAATCTTACCCTTCATCTTTGGATCCCGTGAATCATCTGATGTAATGGTAATTTTTGTGGGATGTACAACCTTCATATCAGTAAACTGTACAGATGGCAAAGAACTGATCTTTACATTGGAAAAAGACGAATCCGCCCAACCCTTAAATGTTTTAAGTAGAAATTCATGATTTGCTTTCTGCATATAACAGCATTTCAACTCTTCGCAATCGAAGGCATTCGGGTTACCAGCAGGACAATCAGTTAAATTATGCTCTGTTTTGAGAGAGGATAACGCATAGAACAACTGATACTCATATAAATGAATGAATCTTGGAGAGAGATCTAATTTACCAGCGTCAAGTTCAGGATTCTTTAGCAGATCAGTGTTGAACACGTCAATATCAAGAAGATCACCATCATACTCCTTCAGATAGTTCAGAAGAGGATAAATCACATACTGCTGGGGAAACAAATTGGTAGAACGGAATCTATCTGCCAATGCATTAAGCCCATTGATGTCAATTGAATTGATATTTTTCGGAGAATATAGCTCCGAAATATCAGAAAAACGCCCTGCTCGTTCTTTTCTATCCTTTTCTGAAAATAGAGATAAGGGAATTGCAACCGAGAGTTTGAGATATTGTATTAATGTTGATAACAAGCGTTTCTTTAACTCACCAAACAGATTGTTTTCATTTTTTGAACGAGATTTTTTGTTGCCAAAATCATATGCACATTCCAAACGGGAAATCTGCCCGAGTAACTCATCGTACATCTTACAGGCTTCCTGGATCTGCTCCTCCTTTTTTGAGAAAAGGAGTAAACAAAACACCTTTTCCCATACGCGGGTATAGGTAAGATAATTGTTTCCGCGAAGGTCTCGGAACATGTTTTTGGTAAACTCATCAATCTTTGGAATAGGTTTACTACAAAGAGAAATATGGGACAACTGTTTTGAGAGAGTAATGGAAAACTTCGAATTGTCCACCATCAATTTCTTCAGATTTCTTAGTTTATGGGTGGATCCATCAGCAAACACCAGTTGATGCATCCCGGTATCCTGACTTTCTAAGACCGACTCTTTAGGAAGATACTGGAAGACACTGGCATTTTCCTGAATTTTTTTCAGGAATAGCCGCAGTATTGCAGTAGAATGATCAGGATCGACATGATAGAGCATAACCTTGTCATTCTGCACAGTAATTCTGGGAATTTCAAATCTGAGGTCACAGAGTCGATAAACGATATCTTTACCATTTTCTAAATCAGGAAGTCGTCTCCATTTCAAATCGCACTGGACAGACCCTCCACTAAAATCAGATAAAATTCCAGCATCCACAAATAATTTCTCTAAAATATTTCGTTTTGAGCAATCATTGGAAACAGATGAAGCCGCATCTCCACCACATCTCGGTTCTGCCAGAACAAAAATGCAGTCATCCACATATCTCCCATAATAACGTGGTCGAATGCATTCCAGGACTTTTTTATCAAACCATTTTAAATGCCAGTTCGCAAGAATTCCTGATGAGTACATGCCAATAGGAAGAACATGTCTCAGACCATGTTCTTTAATCGTGACATGGGTTACATCCGTGTAGATACTTATTTTATCATAATATTTTTCATGAATTTTCTCCAAAATATCAGTTAATATGGATGCAACACGATAATTTCCCTTAAATTTCGGACTGTTTTTTAACTCTTGCAAAAACTCTCTGATCTCCCCAAAATCACCCTCGATGTGATAGAAAAATTGTGTAAAATCCAAAGTCAGTATATCTACAATATCATCCTTTTCGACAGCCTCAACAGCACATTTCATGGCATTGTTTCTCCATGCAGTATACTGCTTGGCATACATCTTCATGAGATGACCGCTTGCATCACGTTCTTTTCTCTCATGGAGAATTTCATGAACTCTATTTCCAAAACAATGGTCACTGAGTTTTTCATCGAGATATACTCCGACTTTCATTATCCAGAGTACGTCCAGTAACATTAGTGGTATTGGAATATTACTATGGTAATTTACTCCATGCCAATAGTATGTTTCAGATGAAACAACATTAGAAACCTCAGTTTCCTCCTTTTTTTCGCGTTTTTTCATCTCTTCCTTGGATGAAAATGGAGACACCGATTTGGGTAGTACATAAAAATCAATCTGGTCAATCCACTGATCAATGTATGACCGTTGTTCTTCAGACAGGGTTTTTTTCGATTCCAATGTGTTAAAAATGCCCTGCAGATGAAATTTATCATCAGAAAAAAGACAATCTAGTTCTTCACTTTCGAACTCTGCAAATTTCTTTTTCAAAATGAGATCTGTATCATAATATATCGTCTGCTTTAATTTTTTATATGCAATGTTGTAAAGTCCGTTTTCGGTATCTGCCACGTATTTATGATTGATTTGATAGATGATAAAGTAAGATCATATCTTAGTAACAGATTTCTGAGAAACTAAAAATAACCATGGACTGATCATCCACCAGTGAACCACCACTACCTTAATACCCCTCAAGCAACCACATAATACATATCACTTTTGCAGCACACCACTGCAAAATACATATGAAAAAGTGTGGTGAGCATACATGAAGCGGCACATATTCAAAAAACTCCTTGCATGGAAAAACGATCCGGCAAGAAAACCACTTCTCATAAAAGGCGTCAGGCAATGCGGAAAGACCTGGCTTCTCAAACAGTTCGGCAAAGAACACTTCACCGACACCGCCTACTTCAACTTCGAAGGAAACAATCCCCTCCACAACGTCTTCGCATCAGACCTTAGCACGAATCGAATCCTCACCGAACTCGGCCTCTTACGCGGACGCCCGATAACTCTAGGCACCACCCTCCTCATCTTCGACGAAATACAGTTCTGTCCAAATGCCCTCACCTCCCTCAAATACTTCGCCGAAGATCTGCCGGAACAGCACATAGCCTGTGCAGGATCCCTGCTTGGCATCGCCCTTGCAAAACCGCTCTCCTTTCCGGTCGGCAAAGTCACCATCCTCACCCTCCATCCCATGAACTTCCCGGAATTTCTGCTCGCAAACGGCAAAGACCTCCTCTGTTCACACCTCGCCGACCTTCATGTAGAAGATCAGATTCCAAAAAGCATTCTGCCGGAACTCAAAACACTCTACCGTGATTACCTCATCACCGGCGGAATGCCAGAAGCCGTCTCCATCTGGCTTGCAACACATGATGCATCCCGCGTCGAAGAAACACATAAACAGATCCTGCAAAGCTACACCCTCGACTTCGCCAAACACGCTCCACTCAAAGACGTCCCCAAACTCAGCCTCATCTGGGACGCAATTCCCGGACAACTTGCCAAAGACACCGGCAAATTTGTCTTCGGACATGTCAAATCCGGAGCCCGGGCAAAAGATCTCGAAGACGCCCTTCAGTGGCTGATCGACGCCGGACTCGTTCACAAAATAGAAAAAATTGACCGGCCAGACATTCCGCTTTCCGCCTACGCTGATGCCACCCACTTCAAACTCTACCTCGCAGACATCGGTCTTCTCAGAACCATGAGTGGATTTCCGGCAGAAGCATTGCTCGCCGCAAACCCTGAGACCTCCCATATGCGGGGAGCTTTGACGGAAAATTATGTACTCGCCGAACTCGCCGCACAGGATATCGGCCCGATATTTTTCTGGAAATCCGGCAACCGTGCCGAAGTCGATTTCGTACTCCAGATCAAAACCGAAATAATCCCCATCGAAGTAAAATCAGCAGAAAACACCAGATCAAAAAGCCTTGCCAGATACCGGGAACTCTATGAGCCTCATCTCTCAACAAAAATAAGTCTGGAAAACCTCAGAATACTGAGAAAGGAAAATGGCAGTCTGCTTGAACTTCCGCTCCCGCTCGTGTGGAAAATGAAGGATTTCGCAGAAGATCTTCTCACGCAGCCTTAAGCTTCTCCTCATCCAGCATATCCAGCTTTGCTGCCACCTGCACCATATCGATTGGAACCGCCACCATATTCAGCGCCGTACTCAAAAAATCCAGCAGAATCTCCAGTACCACTGCAATACCCAGTGCCTCAACAGGAATCCCTAACTGCAGGAAAAGAATCGAGTAACACGCAATACCTCCTCCCGGCACCGGCGGAACCGCAAGAGCCAGAAGACCGCAGGTCAGAATCGCCATAAAAACCCATGACAACGTTATCGGAACAGCGTAATAACTTGCCATAAACATGCACACGCAGAAAAAGATTGCCGCATGCCCGGGCCTTGAAAACGCAGTTCCAAGCGGCACACCAAAGTTCACCAGTCTCGTTGAGATGCCGAGCCTCTTCTCACAGGTCTCCATATTTGTTGAAAACGTTGCCGCAGAAGAAGCCGTTGTTAAAGCAATCAGGAACGAAGGAAACAGTTTCTTTGCAAGAAGCACCGGAGAAATTTTTCTGCCGAGAACAACGCCGCCGCCCATCAGAACAAGATTCACCGCAACGCAGAGAAGAATCACGGCAAACAGTTTCCAGAGATCGCCGAGATTCTCAATATCGGTCAGCATCAGATGCAGAATACTCACAAAAATAATCACCGGCAGAAGCGAAGTGATCCACTCCATCACCAGCTGAATCAGCGTGCTTGCCTGCCCGACCATCTGAACCAGCGTTGGAATTTTTTTATTTAAGATAAGCATCGCAAGACCGAATACCACCGCAAGGAAGATGATTTGCAGCGTGTTTCCTTCCGCGAACGGTGCAATGATGTTGGATGGGACGATGGAGAGCAGCATCGCAAAAATTGCCTGAAACTCGCCGATCCCTTGCGTTCCTCCCGAGGCACTGAACGGGAAGAAGAACAGGCAGATGAACGTACAGACGACGAGTGTAAAATAAATTCTTCCGAAGTAGCGGCCGATGACTTTGTTGCCGATGTTTCCCAGAGTCGCCGTGTCGCCGATACTGTAGATGCCCCAGAGGAGGGAGAGAAACATCATCGGAAGAGCGATTGCAATCAGAATGCCGATGAAGGTGTCAAACAAAGGAGTGACCAGACCTTCAGCGATGGCATGCGAAACATCGGACGGAAGAGACCGGCAGGCAAGACCTGCGATGAGTCCTGCAATCACGGAGCAGATCAGGTAAACGATCGGGTTGATCTTTTTCCGTTTCGGCATCAGGGCGATCTGGTTTTCGCCGTTGACGTAATGGTAGGACGGAACGAGGCCGATATTTGCAAGAAGGGTCTGGACCGAGTTGCCGCCGGTTAAGACGCAGTCCTCTTCGCCGCAGAACGGATTCACTTTAGGACCCGGAACTGCGAGGGTGATGTACTGGCGACCGAGTCTTCTGCCGCTGCGGAACGTACACTCGCTTCCTTCGCCCAAAACAGAGAGCCATTTGAGAAGAACTTTTTCAACTGCTATCTGTAAGTTTCTGGCATCTTCCTGATCGATCTGTCCTTCCTTCAGGGTTTTTGCGGTGAGGGAGCCAAGTTCGGTAACTGCCGTTTCTGAGAGGCGGTAGGTGAGGGTTTTCGGGGTGATGTCAAGCTGCATGGATAATCGGTTTGTGTGTGAGTGTACTGTTTGTTGTGGGGGGATAAATAGAGGGGGGAGTTGTGAGAAAGGCTGGTCTGTTTATATGGGAGAATTGCCTATATTGTGGTAATGATCACCGGGGTTTTGCGGAATAAGATTGATGGGTTGTGGGAAGTTTTCTGGACAGGAGGTCTGACAAATCCTCTGGATGTGATTGAGCAGATTACGTATCTGATGTTTGTTCACGATCTGGATGATATGGATAATGAGAGATCGAAGGAGAGTGTGATGCTGGGGTTGCCGTACTCGAGTATTTTTGATCGAAAGGTGAGAATTTCAGAGGAGCTTTGTGATGCGAAGATTTTGAAGTGGTCGGTGTTTCGGGATTTTCCGGCAGCAAGAATGTATGAGGTGATGCAGTCCGGCGTTTTTCCGTTTATCAAATCTCTTGATTCGAATCGTGATAGTGCGTACTCGCAGTATATGGGAGATGCGATTTTTAAGGTGCCGACTCCGGCGAAGTTAACGCAGATTGTGGATGCTCTGGATGGGATTTATGGTTTGATGAAGCAGGGGGAGATGGATGATACGAAGGGGGATGTGTATGAGTATCTGCTTTCAAAGATTTCAACGTCGGGGACGAACGGACAGTTTCGTACGCCGAGGCATGTTATCCGGATGATGGTGGAGCTGATGGCACCAAAGCCGGGGGAGGTTATCTGCGATCCGGCATGCGGGACAGCGGGATTTTTGGTTTCTGCTGGAGAGTATTTGCGTGAACGGTATCTTGAGGAGATCTTTTATGATAAGGATCAACTGAACCATTATCATTCTGGGATGTTTTTTGGGTATGATATGGATCGGACGATGCTGCGGATCGGGGCGATGAATATGATGACGCATGGTGTTCGAAGTCCGCATATTGAGTACCGAGATAGTTTGTCGGATCAGAATACGGATGCGGGAAAGTTTTCTTTGATTCTGACGAATCCTCCATTTAAGGGTAGTCTGGATTTTGATATTGTGTCGAGTGATCTTTTGCGGGTTGCGAAGACGAAGAAGACGGAGCTGTTGTTTCTGGTTTTGTTTTTGCGGATGCTGAAGGTTGGCGGACGGTGTGCGGCGATTGTGCCGGATGGTGTTTTGTTCGGGTCGTCTTCGGCACATAAGGCGGTGCGGAAGGAGTTAGTGGAGAACAACCGGCTGGAGGCGATAATTTCGATGCCGTCAGGAGTGTTCAAGCCATATGCAGGGGTTTCAACTGCGATTGTGATCTTTACGAAGACCGGACACGGGGGGACGGATAAGGTGTGGATGTATGATATGGAGGCTGATGGTTTTTCTCTGGATGATAAGAGATCTCCGGTAAGAGAGAATGATATTTCTGATATTGTGTCAAGGTTCCATGATTTGCCTGGAGAAGAGGGACGTGCGAGAACGGAGAAGAGTTTTTTTGTGCCAAAGGAGGAGATTGTTGGCAACGGCTATGATCTGTCGGTGAATAAGTACCGGGAGGTTGTGTATGAGGCTGAGGAGTTTCCGCCAACGAGTGAGATTTTGGCAGAGATTCGGAGGATTGAGGGGGAGATTATGAAGGGGATTGATGAGCTGGAGAGGATGATCTGAATGGTTTTGCTCGAGTCGGATGTGTTGGAGTTAAAGAGGGAGCTTACGGAGTCATTTGAGCGTGGGGTAGTGGCGTTTCTGAATTCCAAAACTGGAGGAAAGATTTTGATTGGAGTGGAGGATTCAGGTGTTGTGGTTGGTGTTTCGGATCCTGATGATGTTTTGTTGAGGGTTAAGGATCGGTTGAAAAATAATATTTCTCCTGCGTGTCTGGAGTTTTGCGATATTTCTCTGTTTGAGGAGGAGGGATGTGTTGTGGTGGAGGTTTCTGTTGCGAGTGGTTGGGAGAAGCCGTATTATGTGAAGAGGTATGGGATGTCTCCACGCGGATGTTTTGTGAGGCGGGGGAGTTCTGCTGAATCGTTGCCGGAGGTTTCGATTGAGCTGATGTTTTCGCGGAGGGTGCGAAATAGTCTGGCGATGGTTCCTTCTCCACGTCAGGATTTGACGTTTCGGCAGTTGAAGATTTATTATGAGGAGAAGGGTCATGTGCTGAATGCACAGTTTTTGCGAAGTCTGGGATTGATGACGCCGGAGGGTGAGTACAATTATGCGGCGTTTTTGCTTGCGGATGAGAATGATGTTTCGATTAAGATGGGGAAGTATGCGGATGCATCCAGGGTTGTTTTGACAGGGAATGAGGAGTATGGGTATTGTTGTCTGGTGAAGGCGTTTGATCGTCTGAGTGATCGGCTGCTTGTGGAGAATACGACGTTTGCAATGATTACTCCGAAGAGGCGGGTTGAGCGGAAGCTGCTTGAACCGGCAGCTCTTCGTGAGGCGGTGTTGAATGCGCTTTTGCATAATGATTATGTGAATTCGTCGCCACCGAAGGTTGAGTTTTTTTCGGATCATGTGGAGATTACGTCGATGGGGGGTCTGCCGTTCGGGGTTACTGAGGAGGATTTCTTTTCGGGTTTGTCTTCTCCACGGAATAAGGAGTTGATGCGGGTGTTTCGTGATCTGAATATTGTGGAACATCTGGGTTCAGGGGTGCCAAGAATTTTAGAGGCGTATGGAAAGGAGGTGTTTGTAATTTCAGAGAATTTTGTGCGTGTGGTACTGCCGTTTGCGAGGGAGGCGGAGGCGGGTTCTGTGGATGATGCCAGAATAAATGTCGGAACAAATGTCGGAATAAATGTCGGAATAAATGTCGGAATAAATGAGAGGCAGGTGCTTGAGGAAATTTTGAAGAATCCGTTGGCTACAGCAAAAAATATTTCGCAAAATGCAGGGATTACGGACAGACAGGTCGAACGTATTCTTTCACAGCTGAAGGAGAAGGGAGTTATCAGGAGAGTGGGGTCGAAGAAGACCGGGCATTGGGAGGTCGTTTTGGAAGGTGATTTGCATGAGTAGGTGTTTGGGGACATGTCGATGTCACCGTAAATGTCACCATTGCCAGGATATGATTTGCCGCATCAGAGAGGTGGAATACGATGAGTGAAATGGAGGGAGGTGATAGCATGAAAGGAGTTGAGAAAGTGGAGAGGATGAATCTGACGGGAGGGAAAAAGGAAAAATGGCCAATGGTGCGACTGGGGGATGTGTGCCAGATTGTTTCTGGTTCAACACCCAAAACCCATGTTTCTGAATATTGGAACGGTACAGTAAAATGGGTAACTCCTGCTGAGATTAAGATAGATAGCAATTACATTCATGACACAGATCGACACTTAACAGAGGCTGGAAAGTTAAGTGCCAGTTTACAACTCATCCCGAAAGGAACAGTTTTACTGACCTCACGAGCCCCAATTGGGAAAGTTGCTATTGCAGGAGATGACATGTATTGCAATCAGGGTTTTAAAAATCTGATATGTTCTCCAAAAATTTACAATCGTTATCTCTTCTATTTTTTAAAGAAGAATACACATTATTTGAATTCTCTTGGGAATGGAGCGACTTTCAAAGAAATTTCTAAAAAAGTTGTTGAGAATATACTTATCCCCCTCCCTCCGCTTCCTGAGCAGCAGCGTATCGCGGCGGCCTTAGATCATGTAAATTCGCTGATAGCTCTGCGGAAGGCGCAGATCACACAGCTGGATATGCTGGTGAAGGCGAGGTTTGGGGAGATGTTTGGAGATCCGGTGAGAAATTTCATGCAATGGGATACTCTGACCCTAAATGAATTATGTGATGGTATCGGAGATGGTTTGCATGGAACACCAACGTACAATGAAAATGGAAACTATCCATTTATTAACGGAAATAACCTAATGGATGGTAAAATTGTGATAACTGAATCTACGAAATTTGTAGAAAAAAATGAGTACAATAGATTATATATTCCAATATATCAAAATGCGATATTGATTTCAATTAATGGCACACTTGGTAGAGTAGCCTATTATAATAATGAAGAAGTTGTTCTCGGCAAAAGTGTGTGTTACTGTAATTTGAAAAATACTGTCATCAAAGTGTTTATTTATGAAATTATGATGAGTGATGCGTTTAAGGAATTTCTTGAATCAGCATCTACAAAAAGTACAATTAAGAACGTCGGATTGAAAGCGATGCGAGAATATAGAGTTATATTGCCTCCAATAAACCTTCAGGAACAGTTTGCCGGATTTGTCTCACAAATAGACAAATCAAAATTTGAAATCCATAACGGGCTTACTCAGTTGAAAATTTTGAAAAAATCTCTCATGCAGGAATATTTTGGGTGATTTAAGTGAGTGAAGAATCTAACGAAAAAATTATTTGCCCAATCTGCGGCAATTATGCTGATTGTAATAACAGAGGGTTTACAGACTATATCACCTGCCCCTCATGCGGCCCCTACGCTCTCCCTTCCTTAGATCAAAAATATTTGGAAGCTATCCAAAATAAACACCTCCTTGTTGGTTATCTCTTTGAAACAAAAGAAGATCGAAGAAAATCAATAAAACTTGGTGGCGATGGCCTTCTTCTAACTCCTGAAACCATCAATAAAATACTCGCATCTTCATTAATTCCGAAAACCTCCATGCAAAAGTTGGACAAAATTATCCTGACCATGTACCGATCAGGGAAAGATTTTGAATCGGTTATGCTCAGTACTGATGTTTTTCCACCAGCAGTAGGATATGCAAAGAGTGAAATAGAGATTAGACTCATGATCGACGCCTTATGTGAACTTGGATATCTAAAAAGAGATCAGTTCTCGCCGGAGGCATCTGCATATATTATAACTATCAAAGGCCTCCAATACGCAGAATCCCTCCTCGCCACCAACACAAACTCCACTAAAGTGTTTGTCGCCATGCAGTTCTCCCCCGACGACCATCTCGTCATTCGTGACGCTGCCATCAAACCTGCCTGTGAAGCATGCGGCTTTACCGCGTTTACCGTCAACGAAGAGGAACACAATGACGACATCACTGACAAAATCATCAGCGGAATCAAAACATCCCGGTTCATCATCGCCGACTTCACGTACAACAATCTCGGCGTCTACTACGAAGCAGGTTATGCCAAAGGACTGGGCAGGACTGTTATCAAAACATGCCGGAAAGACTGGTTCGAAGAGACGGATGCAACCGGGGAGCGGAAAAACCAGCTTCACTTCGACATTGCGCATGACAATCTGATTCTCTGGAAGGATGCGAACGATCTACGTGAACTTTTGGAACATAGGATACGGGCGACGATACTCTAAAAACTATAAAAATCGAGGCAGGGGGATCTGCCCCAATTGCCTGATTGAGTACAATACAGGTGTTTATCTATCGATATCTCAACATTAGAATGTCTTGGAATGACATTCCCAACATAGAATCCGGCAATTTCGCAGGCTGTCTGTACCACCCTTGCGAGCAGGATTGCTGTGATGGGCTTCCCAGCATCCACGTCCAGAACGTCCGCGGTTACCTCGTGTGAGAAGCTTTCCGCATTTCTCACACCGACCGTTTGTTCGTGTCCACGCACGACTCACAACATCATTTGGAAACATAAATTATCACCTCCATATTTTAGGTAATGAAATGGCATATTCGATTCTTTCAATGGAAAGAGGGGATATTTTCCACTTCAATCACTACATAGAACATGATTCCTTAATTAGTTAACGCAGGACACCGAAATTGGGAGTGGCACACGCAATATTCCAAAAATGATGTCTGGTATTTTCAAACTGCAAAACTATTCCCTTTGACAATAAATTCCTTTCATCTCAAGCGGCCCAATCACCCGATCAAGAACCCAACGATACACCTCTTCATCCATCAACTCCCGATTCATCATCGAACAATCCGGGCTTCCAATATCGTCCAACCCCTTCTGAAATACCAGAAGCGGTTCACAGTCGTCATATGAATTGTCATATACCAGCGCCTCATCAGCAACAAGAATCATTGCTGGCAGAAAACCAACCGAACGCTCGTATCTCTTTCTGATCTTTTCCTCCGGTACATCATGACCACCATCCAGAACCCGTCTTCTCACTCTCGCAACATTAATGTCTGGATTTTTCGTCATCACATATGTCAATCGAATACGGTATCCGGCAGTCTTCACATGCTCCATAAATGCCAATCTGCTATGATGGGAAAACACTGTTTCCCAGGCAAAACAGACATCAGATGAAAGCATCTCAGAAAATTGCCTTTCTGTCTCCTCCCAGGCCTTGATGGAACGCTCCACACCATCAGGCATCTCCAAAATATGAGGATCGGATCTGGCACAGTAATCTGCGTTAATATACACACATTCTGGATACGCATCAAGCGTCTGGGTAATCGCAGTTGATTTTCCCGACCCGTTCGGACCGGCAAAAAGAAAAAGAATTTTCATCGGCTCTGCTTGCAGAACTCGTACGTCCTACGGGACGCCTTCAGCAAAACTGCATCCGTGTTCTTGAACGAGGGAATAAAACCTATTTCACTCCACTTCATCGAAGCATGGATCATCTGGCTCTCGGGGGACATACGAGAAATGGCTTCCTTTTCGGACACAGCACCTTTTCTCGCATGCCGTACCTCATACCTTACTATCTCCTTTCGCGAACAGACTTTGTGAAGGGAAGACCCTGATAATGTAGTACTATCCATAAGACATCATCCCTGATAATGATCTATATCTCGTCTCGTATCCATATAAATATCACTCTCTTGATAAATCAGTGGAAACTCGGTGGATTCAAATTACTAAATCCGAATTACTAATTGTCACAAATTAGTAATTCTTAGTAATTCTCCAACTCACAAAAAAATACCCGACCCATTCACCCAAAGCCTTTAACCTCTCTCACAACAAATACCAAAAACATCCAAAACACATGCCGCCAGCATCTGATAATCAACCCCCGAAATACCAAGACATCCTTCAGACAGCTCAGGCCGCCGAAAAACTCTGTTCAATAGACACAGCTGCCGCAATCATCACCTGCCGCAGAGCACTCGAACTCTCTCTTAAGTGGCTGTATGCCCACGATAAAACACTCATCCCTCCCTATCAGGACAATCTCGCCGCTTATCTCAACAGTCCCGAACTCCGAAGCCTTCTCGGACCTGACCTCCACAAACGCATAAACTACATCCGAATTCTGGGAAACGCCGCAGCTCACAGCACCACCAGTCCGGAACCTGAACAAACAGACCTCGCCTGCCAAAACCTCAATGTTTTCCTCGATCATCTCGCTGCCAGCTACATCTCAGACGAAATCCCTGCCGGACAAAAAATATCATCTCCAAAACCCCTCAACCTCTCAGAATACAAAACCCGAAAACTCTACATCGACACCCTCCTCATGGATGCAGGATGGACACGCGGCCGCGACTGGCTCGAAGAGTACGAACTCGCCGGAATGCCCAACAAAGCAGGCCTCGGCTATGCCGACTATGTCCTCTTTGGAGACGACGGCAAACCCCTCGCAGTAATTGAAGCCAAAAAAACCTGCAAAGACCCAGCGATCGGACGTCAGCAGGCAAAACTCTACGCCGACCTCCTTGAACAAAAATTCGGCATCAGACCAATCATCTTCCTCACCAACGGCTTTGACACCAAAATCTGGGACGACGTTCACTACCCGGAACGTCCGGTCTCCGGCATCTACGCCAAGTTCGACCTCCAGAAAGAACACAACAAACATACCCAGAAAACCTCTCTTGAACACATCATCATCAACGAAAACATTGCCGGACGATACTATCAAAAAGAAGCAATCACTGCAGTTACCGAAACATTCGGCAAACAAAACCGCAGACATGCCCTCCTCGTCATGGCGACCGGTAGCGGAAAAACGAGAACAGTCATCGCCTTAGTTGCCCTCCTTCTCCGTTCCGGTTGGATCAAAAACATCCTCTTCTTAGCAGACAGAACCAGCCTTGTCACACAGGCAAAACGATCCTTCGCCAACCTCCTCCCCGACCTTGCCGCAGCCAACCTCTGCGAAGAAAAAAATGTTGCAACCGCCAGAGCAGTATTCTCCACCTATCAGACCATGATGAACGCCATCGACGATGTTCGGGATGAAGATGGAGGAAAACTCTTCACCTGCGGCCACTTCGATCTCATCATCATCGACGAAGCCCATCGCAGCATCTACAACAAATACAAAGACATCTTCACCTACTTCGATGCTCATCTAATCGGTCTTACCGCAACCCCAAAAGACGAGATCGACAAAAATACCTACGAAACCTTCCGCCTCGAATCCGGCATCCCCACCTATGGCTATGATCTCGCTCAGGCAGTTGCCGACGGTTACCTCGTTGACTTTGTCTCCATCGAAACAAAACTCAAATTTCTTACCGACGGAATCATCTACGATGAACTCACCGAAGAAGAAAAAGAAGAGTACGAAAAACTCTTCCTCGATGAAAACGGAGAAATTCCTCAGGCAATCGACAGTTCCGCACTCAACGAATGGATCTTTAATGCCGACACCATCAAAGAAGTACTTGCAACACTCTTTACCCACGGCATAAAAATCGGCTATGGAAGTAAAATTGGAAAAACAATTCTTTTCGCGAAAAATCATGCCCATGCCGAAAAGATCTACGAGATCTTTGGCAGAGAATACCCAAATTATCCGCCAGGTTACGTCCGTGTCATTGACAACTACACCAACTATGCCCAAAGCCTCATCGACGAATTTTCAAATTCCGAAAAATACCCGCAAATCGCAATCTCCGTTGACATGCTGGATACCGGCATTGACATCCCTGAGGTCGTTAACCTTGTCTTCTTCAAAAAAGTTCTCAGCAAAGCAAAGTTCTGGCAGATGATCGGACGCGGCACACGACTCTGCCCTGGCCTTATCGATGGTTCCGACAAAGACAAATTTTACATCTTTGACTTTTGCGGCAACTTCGAATTTTTCCGCGTCAATGATCACGGTCGCGAAACCGACACGATCATGACAGTGCAGGAATGTATCTTCAGTCTTCAGACTGAGATGGCCTACAAACTTCAGGAGTACGAGTACCAGACAGAATCTCTCCGCAGCTTCCGGCGTGATCTCATCTCTGATCTTCTGACAAAGGTCAAAGAACTTAACCGGGATAACTTCGCCGTCCGTCAGCATCTGCGATACATTGATCGATATCGGGAAGAAACGGCTTGGCAGGTTTTGACCTACGAAGACACGCTCAAAATTTCTGAGGAGATTGCACCCCTCATCCTTCCCAGTAACGATGAAGCATCAGCCGTACGATTCGACGCTCTTTTGTATGGTCTTGAACTCGCATGGCTGGTAAGCAAACCCTATCCAAAAGCCAGAAAAGATCTTCTGAAAAAAGTCAGAGCAATTGCCGACATCTCAACTATTCCTGAGATTCTTGCACAAAAAGAATTGATTGGAAAAATTCTCCATACAGACTATGTCAAAAATGCCGGCATCAGTGAACTTGAACACATCCGGAACAAACTCCGCGACCTCATGAAGTACCTTCCGGCAGGATCCAAAACAATCTATGACACAAACTTCAGTGATAAAATCCTGGAGACAGAATGGCATGTATCTGATCTGACCGAGGATTACCTGAGAACCTATAAAGAAAAGGCGATAGCATATCTGCGTGAACATCAGAATGTTCCGGTCATTTCGAAACTAAGAACAAACGTTCCATTAGATAGCAATGACATTACTGTTCTTGAAAATATTCTCTGGAAAGAAGTGGGAAGTCATGAACAGTACAAAGCAGAATATGGAAGTAAGCCCCTCGGAGTGTTTGTGCGGGAGATCGTCGGCCTTGACATGAACGCAGCGAAAGAAGCATTTTCCATCTACTTGCAGGATGCCCGTCTCAATCAGCAGCAGATATATTTCCTCAACCGGATTGTCGAGTACATCGTCAAAAACGGCATGATGACAGATATGTCAGTCCTTCAGGGAACACCGTTTACTGACAAAGGAACTGTCGTAGATCTTTTCTCAGGGGACCAGGGTCTCTGGAATGGCATTCGGCAAACCATTGAAAAGATCAATGCAAATGCCCAGACCGTATAGCCCATCACCCTAATATCTCCTGCCGCCCTACTATAGTACAACCATGCCGGAACATCATACCCTCCCTGAAATACTCATACAGGTACGGAACGGCACCCTCTCCCCAGCAACCGCCGAACAGCTCATCGCAGGTCTTCCGGTGGACGAAGTCGCAAACCTCGACCTGGCCAGAACCGATCGCTGCGGCATCCCTGAAGTCGTCCTCGCCGAAGGAAAGGACACAGATTCCCTCATCAAAATCATGCATAGTTACGTCCGTGCTGCAGGACGCGTTATCGCAAGCCGCATCACCCCCGAACAAACCGCAGCAGTACTTGCCGCCTTGCCTTCAGGCATCACCGCAGACTATCGCGAAATCTGCCGCATCCTCATTCTCTCGGACGGCACTGTCCCGAAATCCGTAGGCGGCACCGTTGCCATAGTAACCGCCGGAACCTCAGACATCCGCGTCGCCGAAGAAGCCAGAACCATCGCCGAAGAAATGGGGACCGCTGTACTCACAGCCTACGACGTAGGCGTTGCAGGAATTCACCGGCTCTTCCCTGCACTCGAACGGCTCAAAGAAGCCGACATCTACATCGTCTGCGCCGGACGCGAAGGAACTCTTCCTTCAGTCGTTGCAGGCCTTGTCAACAAACCGGTCATCGGCGTACCGGTCAGCACCGGCTACGGCTACATGGGCCACGGCGAAGCAGCTCTCGCCTCCATGCTCCAGTCCTGCGCCGCAATAACCGTCGTCAACATCGACGCAGGATTTACCGCAGGCGCGGTAGCTGCCAGAACCGCAGCACTCATCGGAGGAAAAAAATGAAACGAGGCCTCTACGTTGGAAGATTTCAGCCCTATCACAACGGCCACAATGCCGTCATCGACAGCATTGCAAACGAAGTCGACGAACTCATCATCGGAATCGGCAGTGCAGAGATCAGTCATGACCTCCGTCACCCCTTCACCGCAGGCGAACGCGTCCTCATGATCAGCCGTGCCCTCAAAAATATCGACATCCCCATCTACATCATTCCTCTGGAGGACGTCAAGCGAAATGCCCTCTGGGTTTCTCATGTCAAATCCATGACGCCGCCCTTTGACACCGTCTACACCTCAAACCCGCTCGTCATCCAGCTCTTCCGTGAAGCAGGAATAACCGTCACCTCACCTCCCATGTATCAGAGAGAAATGCTTTCCGGAACATCAATTCGTGCCCGCATGATCGCAGGTGAAAACTGGGATGAATGCGTCCCACCGGAAGTCGCAGACGTCATCCGGGAAATTCACGGCATTGACCGTATCCGCCAGATCGCCAAAACCGACTGACAACTCGTAGGAAAAACTATATCGCGACGCGTATCGCAGTAATAAAAAAATCGGTGAATAGTTGTGAATGTCATTGAAAATCCCCTCTATCAAAAACTCCTTCTCGCAGCCGTTGCCATAGGTGTTATTATGGACGGACTTGACGGATCCATCGTCAACGTCGTCCTGCCGGTGATAGCGGCGGATTTTGGAACCGACACCGGAACAATCTCCTGGGTCATCATCACCTACCTCCTCATGATGGCGGGATTCCTTCTCGTGTTCGGAAAATTTGCCGACCGCGGCCATATCCGCAAAGTCTTCGTCGGCGGATTTGTTATCTTCACCATAGGCTCTGCGGTCTGCGGTCTTTCAACTGATCTCTCATGGCTGCTTGGGGCACGCATGTTTCAGGGCGTAGGCGCTGCAATGATTGCAGCTGCCGCCCCAATGCTCTGCGTCAAATGCCTGCCGGCACGAATGCTCGGATTTGCTCTTGGAGTTTTAACCATGGCAAGTTCAATCGGGTTTGCAGCAGGTCCGGCACTTGGAGGAATCCTCACGCATTACCTCTCCTGGCACTGGATCTTTTTGATCAACATCCCAATCGGTATCGCCGCAATTCCTTTCGCTCTTCGCGTCATCCCCAAAGATGTGCCGGCAGAAAAGAAACCATTCGATCTGATCGGTGCCGTACTGCTGTTTGCCATGATGGTCTTCGGCATCTATGCACTCGAAAGAGTTCCGCATCTGGGACTCTCCAATCCACAGATAACTCTCTGTGCCGCATTCTGTCTGATCTTTGCCGTACTGTTTGTGGTTCGGGAACTGAGATGCAGATCGCCTCTGATCAACATCAGAGTGTTTACCGCCTGGAAATTTTCGGCGGTCGTTGTGGCATTCATGCTCATCAATGTTATCTACATGGGAGTCATCTACCTCCTGCCGTTCTATCTGCATACAGGAATGCATTTTGACACGGCGGCAAGCGGCATGTATCTCTTAATTCCTCCGGCACTTACGGCAGTTCTTGGAATTCCAATCGGCAGATGGTCGGACAGAACCGGACGGCGGAGTTTTGCGGTCGCCGCATGTGTTGTGCTGGTGATGTTCAATTTAATCTATGTGATGATTCTGCCGGAGATGGGAGTTGTTCCGCTGCTCTGTGCTCTGATACTGATGGGAGTTCTGTGGGGTCTTGCCGGCGGACCTGCCGCAAGCCGGATTGTGGAGAATGCTCCGGAAGGAGAGAGGGGAACCGGCTCGTCACTGATGGCGGTCTGCATTTACCTCGGCAGTGTGATTGGAACCGCATTGTATGCAACAATCTTTACCTTCGCAACGTCGCCGTCCGGAACGGTGGTGGCGTTTACGAATCTGGATCCGACAACATTTATGAACGGATTTCATTTCACGATTCTCGTGGGTCTTGGTCTTGCGGTGCTGGCAATAATTTTGTCGGCGATTGTTCGTGATCAGAAGAAGGGAGAGATAGAGTCATGACCGCAGTTGGTGCAGCGCGATGTGATTCCTATGAGAGGGACGTTGTTGCAGCAGCCGTTGCAAAGGCGGTGGCCGCGGCCTGCGGTCTGCCGATAGTTGCAGGAAAAAAAGTTCTCATAAAACCAAATCTTTTGTCTGATGCAGGACCCGACTCTTCGGCAACGACGCATCCTGAGATTGTGTATGCGGTCTGCAAGATGGTCCTTGATGCAGGAGGAATACCCATCATCGCCGACAGTCCTGGGGCAGGTATTGTCTACACGCCGAGAACTCTGCGAAGAGTTTACGAACGATCCGGCATCACGGCCGCAGCAGCAGACCTCGGGATTGAGCCATCGCTGGACACTGAGTTCTCCGAGATTTCCTTTCCGGAAGGAAAGGTGATGAAACGATTTTCGATCATTCGTGCTGCAACTGAAGCGGATGTGATAATCTCGGTCTGTAAGCTGAAGACCCATATGTTCACCGGATTTTCCGGGGCGGTAAAAAATACGTTCGGTGTTGTTCCCGGGCATGATAAAGCGGTGTTTCACTCAAGGTTTCCGAAGTCTGATGGTTTTTCTGAGATGCTGGTGGACTTGAACGAACTCATCAGACCGGATTTTGTGGTGATGGACGCGGTTGTCGGGATGGAAGGAAACGGTCCTATGGGAGGCGAGCCAAAACATTGCGGGTACGTGTTTGCCTCATCTTCGATCTATGCTCTTGATGTTTCGGCGCAGCGGTTGATTGGTATGGAGCCGGAACGGATTGGAACAACGGCGGCTGCACAAAGACGCGGTCTTTTGGATCTGAATTCTGTGGAAGAGGTGGGAGATGAAGTCGTGCCAATCACTGACTTCGCCCTGCCGCCCACCTATTTTGTGCCGCAGAAGAATACCTGGTTTCGCAGGATGATTTTGTCACGCCTGTTTCAGATGGGCAAAGTCTACGCACCTGCTCCGCATATTGTGAAAGAGAAATGCATCGGCTGCAGACAGTGTGTAAGAATCTGTCCGAAGAAAGCAGTCGAACTGCGGGAAGGTAAGGCGGTAATAAACTTGCGAAACTGTATTCGCTGCTACTGCTGTCATGAGATGTGCCAGGAAAAAGCAATTGATCTGAAGAGAAGTCTCTTGGGCGAAGCCCTACACAAATTCGTGCGGTGAGTTCACCGCCTCTCGTATCTGACCTCTTCTTCCCGCACGACCCATTCCGAAAGCAGCTTCGCAAACTCCTCCTCCTTCGGGAGACACAACATATATTTTGATGCAAACACCTGCGATTCTCCTTCGGGCAGCGTGTACTTTACGACAGCATCAGATTTGTCTGCACACAAAACGATTCCAATCGGGGAAGTATCTCCCTCATTCATCAGCTCACGCGTGTAGTAGTTCACATACATCTGCATCTGGCCGAGGTCCTGATGCGTCAGATCGCCAAGTTTCAGATCCACCAAGACAAAACATTTCAGAATATAGTTGTAAAACACCAGATCGATGTAAAAATGCCGGTCATCAAAAGTGATTCGTTTCTGTCTGGCAACAAATGAAAATCCCCGGCCGAGTTCCAGCAAAAAATCCTGCAGTGAGTCGATCAGTGCCTGTTCGAGATCTTTTTCATACCATTCTGATCTTCCTTTCAGATCGAGAAACTCCAACACGTACGGATCCTTGATGATTTTCTCGTACTCTGGTTTTGGTTCCGTACGGAAAATTTCCTCTGCGACTCCTTCGGCATCTCTGCTTGCAAGCAATCTCTCATAATAGAGTGTTGAGATCTGACGCTCCAGCTGACGCGTACTCCATCCAGCCTCAGCACATTCATGCAGATAGAACAAACGTGCTTTCTCGCTTGGAACACGCATCAGCAGGCGATAGTGCGTCCAACTCAATTCGGAACGCAGTGCGTTCCGAATTTGAAACAGTATATAAAACTGCCGCATGAGTCGAAGATTTCTCTCGGAAAATGAATCTCCAAACTCCTCTGTCAGCCGTTTCGCAAGATATGCAATCAGCGATGCTCCGTATTCGGCCCGGTCGCCCACAGCCAGAAATATTTTTTCGCCAATCTCATGATACGCGAGAACCATCGAAACATTTACCGCTGAGTAGACTCTTCGCTGTGCTGAAATCACTGAGCCGCGAACGTCGCGGTAGACAGCATCAGAATCGGGAAAAATATTTTCCGGCACGATCATCTCCATTCAAATTGCGGGTGATAAAAGTAAATGAACCTGAGGGAAGATAAAAAGAACTGAAAAAATAATTATGGAAAAATAAACAAAAAAATTATTTCTTCCCGTACTCCTTCCCGGCGTACTGGTACTTCTCCGAAGTTCCCCCATGAGTCACAATATACAGCCACTGGTAAATCGATTTCATCGCCCCAAACTCAATATATCTCCGCATCGAAAACCCGACCTTCAGATTCGTATCAAGTTTCACCTTTCCATACTGTTTCATCCGGCGGGCAATCTCAAAATCATCACCCGCATCAGCCGTAATATACATCCCGGCCTCCATAAACAGATCCTTCCGGAACGCAGTATTACAGCCGAGCGTCATATAAATAGTTCCCGTCCAGTAACCGAGTCTTGACACAATATTGTATCCGAGAAGAGACAGCTTATGCTTAATTCCCGGCTCAAGCGGATACACAATACCGTAAATCGTCGACGCATCAGGATATTTTTTGAAATCCGCAAGAACTTTCTCCAGCCAGTCGCGGGGAAGGAAACAGTCCGCATCAGTTGTCGCAAGAATATCGTACTTCGCAGCCATCGCACCATCATTTCGTGCGCCGCCAACCTTCTTACTCGTCTGAATAAACACCAGATCCGCGTACTTCTCCGCAATCTCGCGGGTCTTATCCTTCGAATTACCGTCCACCACGATGATCTCGTATTGATCTCGCGGAAGCGTCTGATCACACAGACTCTGAAGGCATGCCTCCACGCCCTCCTCCTCATTAAACGTTGGAACTATAACAGAAATCATGCCAAAAGCCTCTCATACAAATCCACATGCATCTTTGCAATGCGATGAATATCAAACTGCTCAACCGATGCCCGCGACGTTGTTGCCGACCGTCGCCAGAGTTCCTCATCTCTGATGAGGAACTCAGCCTCCTCATTGTTCGAGAAAAATCCGCAGATGCCGGAGAACACCTCGCGGAACTCTGGCAGATCGCGGGAGATAACCGGGAGACCGCTTGCAAGGCCCTCCAGAGCAACGATCGACATAATCTCGCCGTACGAAGGCATGAACAGCAGGTCAGCTCCACAATAGACCGCCGTAATATCAGGAACAAAACCGGTGAAGATAACATTCGAGCCGGCCTTCGCCTTTCGTTCCTCAATCATCTTGCGGTCGCTCGACAGCAACCCGTACGGATAACCGCCAACCCACACAAACGTGTACTCAGGCATCGTGTCGGCGATGGTCAGAAAATCATAGATTCCTTTTCGAGGAGTCTGCTGGGCAACAGTCAGAACAACCGGCCGGTCATCCGAAATTCCGAGGAACTCACGGAACTCACGGCGTTTCTGATCTGACGGAGCGAAACTGGTCAGGTCAACGCCGTTTGGGATCATCGTTATCGGCATATCGGGAAGCATGTCCTGAACCTCGCGGGTACTCGGCGGCGTAATCGTTACGATGTGGTCGAACTTCCGATAGATCGGCGGGTAAAGGCGATTGATGTAGGAAGCTCCGGCAACGTTGCCGGTATTCAGACGAGGCGTTGAGTGGGCGGTCAGAATACTGATGCCTTTGTTACGCATCCGGTTGAGATGAACGCCTGGCCCGAACGAGTGGTAGTGCGTGACATCCATCGAAGGACTGGAACTATTATAGTAGGCCTCAACTCCCGGAACTGCAGCGATGCCTTGGTAAAGCATGCGGGCGAGGGTGGAACAGCCGATGTACTTGAACACCCAGTAGTCTTCAACGTAGATGTTGACCTTCATTGCCGTTTCACGAAGTCCAGGACGCTGCGGATGCAGCCGTCCATATTCAGATATTCAAACTGGGAGAACCTGCCGACGAGATCAACTCCGGCAGTTCCTTCCAGATAATTTCGAACGATTTTGATATTTTGCAGATAGTCGAGGTCGTAGACAACGTAGGCGAACTTGAAGTGATCAACTGCGGCGTGAACGACATCGGCTTTGTTTGGAACGATGCCCATTCGAACGAGACCGTCAACCGTGTGGGAGACGAGCTCTGCATCCGTCATCTTTGAAATGTCGTCACCTTCGTTGTAGGTGATCTCTGCCAAAACTGCGGCACAGCCTTCAGGAGCCACGTGATGCGAGAAGTTGGAAGGGAAGGAGAGGCGGTTGAACATTCCCCATTCATCTTCGGGGACGTACATCCATGAGATGTCTGGGGCAGTTCCTTTGAATCCTACGCTGATGCAGGCGATGGAGTTGTAGCGGAGAGCATCACAGGCTGTGCGGACATTGTCCGGAACGCCTTCAAGCATCGGAAGAAGAATCTGTAAAGGAACAGTGGAGATGAACCGGTCTGCAGTGATGGTCTGTTTGCCGTTGCTAATCTCCCAGCCGTTCGCAGTCTTTTTGACGGTTGTTGCTTCAAAGTTGGTGATGATATTGTTTTTGATTGGAGCAGCAATTGCGGTGACCAGGGATTCAATGCCGCCGTCTATTGGGTAGGAGAATACCGCCTGATGAGTGTATCCTTCGGTTTCGATGCCGATCGCGGATTTGATGATGTCGTCAACCGGCGGGCGGGGAACTCTGCCGTCCATCCAGTGTTTGGACATTTTTTCGGTCGGGTAGTTCCAGATCTTTTCATTGTAGGGAACAAGGTAACACTCGGCGATTCCTTTGCCGAAGTTTGCATAGATCCAGTCGCGGAAGTTTTCCGGGACCGGGATTTCTCCCTTCTCATTCGCGATGAGATTTTTGATGTACTCGCTGATGCAGAAGTAGAGGTCTTCTTTGGGCAGGTCGGCAAGGCCGTTTTCAAACGGGTATTTGATGTACTGGTGTTTGTAATAGATTTTGGTATTTCGGTTGCGGGTGTCCCGGTTGTCTTCGAGGACATCCTGCATGAATCCAAGGACTTCGGTGTCCTTGGAGAATATGATATGTGATCCGCCGGAATCAAAGGTAAATCCGTTGCGTGTTTCTGATTGGCAGAGTCCGCCAATCTTTGTTTCTTTTTCAAGAACGGTTACGTCATCGCCGCGTTCCGCAAGGAGACGGGCGAGGGTGACACCGGTTAAGCCTCCGCCGAGAATTGCCCACTTCACGGTACTATAATGTGTGTTATAGGATTATACTCTTTATGATGATTTGTGTGCCGCGCCTCACAGAACAGCTGAAAGTTCATCCAGCATCCACTGACGAAGTTCGTCTCGTGTTCTGCGGTAGTCGGAGAGTTCATCTTCACCAATCCATGGTTCGGGAGATCGGATCGGATGAAAAAGTAATTTTTTTGTTTTGGGAAAATGATCTCTTGCTCCCCATGCATTTTCGCAGAGGACGATGATTACGTCATACGTTTGGTCCGGCAGTTCGGTGAGATGTTTTGCCTGCATGTTCGAACAGTCACAGCCTGATTCTTCGAGACACCGGACGACATAAGGAGAGATGTTTCCTCTGGCAACTCCTGCCGAATTGATGTTCCAGTCAGGATGAAGTTGTCTGCATACGCCTTCAGCGATCTGGGAGCGGACAGAGTTGTAGGTGCAGAGGAAGAGGATAGAAGGCATTGAAGAAGTATGTACTGCGGTCAATGATGAAATTGTTTACTGGCAAAAGGCGTGAAAGATCTCAGGTTTGAAGCCATGCAGTCAGAAAATATATACCCTCTCGAATGAAACAGAAAAACATATTCTAAAAAATTGTGTGACTGGCATGAAATATACAAAAATCCTCTTCGTTCTCCTTGCAGCAGTTCTCTTTGCCGCATGTCTTTGCGCGCCGGCAGCTGCCTGGCATACCAATACCGATGCAAAAGTATCTCCCACAGGTGTTCTGATGCCGGGAGATACTGTGACTACCGAAGTTTCCCTCACCTTTTTGCGGGGAAACCCTACGGATCACAGCCTGTATCTGACCACCGACCTCTCTAACGCCCAGTGGAAATGTGAAATATTCCATGCAGGAGGAACACCTCTTACCACACTCGCGCACTCCGGGAAATACTACTCGATAAACGGATTCAGCTTGTCCTATAGGTCACATGAAATCATTACGACCATCACGCTGACCGGAACAGTTCCCCAAAGCACGATCGGCAGTGAACTCGTCCTCCTCAGTGCCGAAGAAAGTACTGCCAACGACATTGTCATCTCTTCGTATGAAAAGAAGGCGGTGATCGGATCATCAGCAGCTACGGCAACACCGACAGCGACCGCCACAGCAACTACAACCACAACGGCAACCGCTACCCAGACTACAACCGCAACGACCACAGCGACGCCAGTTGCGACCGCAACACCAAAACCAACTCCGTCAACTGCGACAGTTATCATCTCCTCAAACCCGTCAGGCTCTGACATATTCATCGACAACAACTACAAAGGATTCACGCCGACCACACAGACAGATGTCAGCCCCGGAATGCACACGATTCTTCTGAAGAAGGACGGCTATCTGGATGATACTCAGACGATGAGATTTGATGCAGGCGTCACGTACGACATGAGCTTCACTCTCGCGCCCGAACCAAAAGCATCCGAGGTGGTGATCGATCTCGTCAAAGAGTATCCGACCGCTTCGCTTGTCGTGGTGCTGATCTTTGTAGTCGGTGTTTTCATTCTGATGCTGCTTGTTAGAAGACGATGAACTTTTTTTTTATTTTTTTTTGATTCAGAAAAAAAATGTTCTGATGAAATTTATTTTTTCGTAGGAATTACGCGGTGTGATTTCTGAAACGCGAATAACGCGAATAAAAAAATCGCCAATGGCGATTTTTAAAAAACTACCAAAATTATTTATTTGAACATATCTATCCATTTAGAAATGTATAGGATTTTTTTATTTGTGCTATTCGTGTTATTCCGCGAAGCTGCAAAGCAGGCCGAAGGCATGTGATTCGCGTTTCGAAATATTCGCCATCGCGCAACTCCAACTCAAGAAAAAAAAATCATTTCATGACAGTGAATTCAACTGCCTCGAATTCGAGGCAATAAAAAAATAAAAAAAAGAGTTCCTCCTTACTCCACAATCTGACTCTCGGCGAACCGGTCCTCAGTTGCGAGCAGGAACTCATTACTCATGGACAACGCATCCTTCGAACAGATATCAATGCACTGTCCGCAGAAGATACAGCTGGCAACATAAATCCGAATGCGTTTTTCCGTCTTCGTCTTCTCGGAAACATTGCCTTCAGCGTCAGTCACCGAAATTTTCACCGGCGGATAAACTACCTGCTCAATCGCGTGAGCAGGACAGACCTTCAAACATAATCCGCATCCATTGCAGGCTGCTCTATCATAGACAATTTTTCCGCGGAATGCTTTCGGCTCTGCAACCGGTGGAGTGATTGTTGCTTTCCCGTTTGCAACATCTCCCAAGAATCCGGTGATGGATTTCGGCAGGCGAACGGCAGGGAACAGATTCGTCACCGGTTTTTTCACGGACTGCACAAGGATCTCCTTGAACATTGGAAGTGACCCGCGACGCGGGGAACGAACCAAATCTTTGGTTTGCGACTGCTTTACCATTCTCAGATCACCCCAAGCAGATACGCATCAGCCATCATCAGAATAATCGCAACAGCACCAAGACCGCCCAGCACCAGCCAGTAAAGTCCCATCACCTGCGTAATTCTGAAACGTGCCATCATCGTCCGGACGACTGTGACTGAAACAACCGCGACGAAGATAACTTTCAGAACAAAGAAGATAAGATCCACAACGCCTGCCGCAGCTCCGGTAAGACCAAGGAACGGTGAAAGATTCCAGGGCAGCAGGAGAATAATGCCAAACGCCGCCATCGCAACAGTCTTCACTGCCTGAGAAAGCGTGAAGAGACCAAGGTTCTTACCAGAGTACTCAACAAGAATACCGCCGGCAAGCTCGGTCTCAGCTTCGGGCGAGTCGAACGGAATCTTCGACAGCTCTCCGGGCGTAACCCAGGCGAGCATCACGAGAAGCAGCAGGAGGGCAACAATGCCCAGAGGTCCCACAACATCCCATGCCGAAGTCTGCATCAGGGTCAGCATCGAGAACGGATCCGCAACACCTGCGGCCATCAGCCGCCAGGCAATCGCAATCACTGCTGCTGCAAGCGGCAGTTCATACGCAATCATCGAAACCATCTCACGCTGGGCACCAACCGTCGCATACGGAGAACCGGATGCAAAACCGCCGATAACCAGAGCAAGTGAAGGGATGATCAGCAGATAGAGCACGAGGATAACATCGCCGAGCTCGCCGAGAATCGGGGCAAAGCTGCCGAACGGCAGATACATCAGAATCGCAATCGCTGATGCGAGGGCAATGATCGGCATGGCATTGAACAGCCAGGGGATCGCATTCGCCGGAACGATGTTCTGCTTCGCAAACAGTTTGCGAACATCGGTAAACGGCTGAAGAAGCGGTGGGCCGATACGTGCCTGCATGCGGGCAACAATTCTCCGGTCAACTCCTGAAAGGATCAGACCAAACACAATTGCAAGGATCGCAAGAACGATGGTTCCGCCAACCGCTGCAAGAATTATATTCATTGTTTCATCCTCCGCGTCTTCTCATACGACAAACGGGTCAGCTCCTCTTTGGTGAAAATTTTTGTTCTGGATGCGTCAGCGTCCGTGACTGCCACGCGGTCAGTGCAGGAGAGACAGGGATCAACCGAGGCAACGATGATTGGAATGTCTGCGAGCTGGGCACCTTTCAGGATCAGCGGCCAGACATGCAGGTTGCTGTAGGACGAAGCCTTCACTTTCCATGCGATCGGAGCATCTGATCTGTCCATTGCAACATAATGCAGACATTCGCCGCGGGGAGCTTCATGACGGCCGACGGCTTCGCCTTCGGCCTTCTTGCATGTGGCAAGAATTTTGGCAACTTTTTCTTCCCAGAGGACCGGGCCCGCCGGCATATTGGCAAGACACTGTTCAATGATTTCAATCGACTGAGCAATCTCAAAGATGCGGACAACGATTCTGTCATAGGTATCGCCGTTCACTTCGCTGCCGTAAGCAGTGGGAAGGATCGGTTTGAGATCCAGATCTCCGTAAGCTGCGTACGGATAATCCACACGAAGGTCAGCCGTGCAACCCGAGGCTCTTGCGGTCGGACCGACCGTTGAGTAGGCCATGGCTTTTTCAAACGAAAGAAGTCCGGTTCCTTTACAGCGGGAACTGATCACCGCATCTTCGAGGAACAGGGTCTTGAGTTTGCCGAAGAGATCCTTGTAGTTGTTGAGACAGCGAAGGATCTGTTCATGCTGATCCTCGGTGATGTCACGACGAACTCCTCCGATCTGGATGATGTCATAGTTCACGCGGTTGCCGGTGATGAGTTCGATTGCATCCATCGCCTCTTCGCGGACACGCCACGCAAGATAGAACAGCGTGTCAAATCCAAGTTCATGCGCCGCAACTCCTGCCCAGAGCAGGTGGGACTGAATGCGTTCAAACTCTGCGATGATCGTTCGGACATAATCTGCCCGTTCGGGGACAGTGATGTCTGCGATCTGTTCGACTGCCCGTGCGAATGCGAGCGAGTGGGTCACGCCGCAGATACCGCAGATGCGGTCGGTTAAGTGAACAATCTGTACAGGATTTCTGGACAGACCCATCCACTCAATACCGCGATGCGTCTGGCCGGGAGTGAAATCAGCAGAGATTACCTCTTCACCGACAACCGTCAGCTCGATATGAACCGGCTCTTTTAACGCCGGATGAATCGGGCCGACCGGTACGATGTAGGGTGCTTTCTTTGCCATGTTACTCATCTCCTCCGCCAAGTGGTGCGGGCGGCCTGTTTACAGGACGGCCGCATGCCCAGAGATCTTTTATCATGGAGTCTGGAATTTTCTTGTCGTCTTTGCGGAGCGGATACACATCCTTCGGGAAGTTCTGCGGAAGGAAGAACTTATGCGGAGCCGGTGCAAGGCCGTCAATGGTGATTCCCAGATACTCGGTCTTCTCATGTTCGGTGAACGCCGCACCTTCGAGAATGTCCGTAAGCGTCGGCAGGCGGGCATCGTTCTTTGGAAGATCTAAAGAGAAGATCACCATGTATTCTCCCTTCACAACTCCGCCGTAGATTGAGAAGATGTACTGTATCCGAAGATCAGGCGAGTCTGCACCTTTGTCGTATCCTGCAATGCAGGAGAGATGCGGATACCAGATCTTCATCAGCTCTTCTGCTGCTGCGTGAACAGCGTCCCGGCGGATCGTTATCCAGATATTGATATTTTCAATTTTTTTGCTTCCTTCAGCCCGCCGTTGAATGCGGGTGTCAAGAACTGCGTCGCCAAGGGCCGCGGTAAGTTGTGCCGCAACCTCTTCAGGCGAAAGAATTTTGTCGGTCATGCCTCACCGTCTCCCTGTAATCGTTCAAGTTTTGCAATTGCAGTCACCACGCCCTGAATGATTGCTTCCGGACGCGGGGCGCATCCGGGAACATAGACGTCGACCGGAATGATCTGGTCGATCGGGCCTGCAAGGTTGTAGGAGGTGCTGAACACACCGCCGGACTGACCGCAGGTTCCAACAACCATCACCAGTTTCGGGCCGGGCATCTGAGCATACACAAGCCGCAGACGGTCCGCCATCTGATTGGTGACAGGACCAGTTACCAGTAACACGTCTGCGTGACGCGGAGAGCCGACCAGTTTTACGCCGAAGCGTTCAGGATCATAACGGGGCGTAAGGGTTGCGACAATTTCAATGTCGCAACCGTTACAGGACCCGCTGTTGAAGTGGAAGACCCACAGCGACCGGTTCAGTGAAGTTGTCATCTTCATAACAGAATCACCGCCACGAAGAGAACAACCACACCTATCAGGAACCATGAGACGTAATCGTTCACAATTCCTGAGTGAAGTGGGATGAGTTTGTCATAGTAGGACTTGAGAGCTGCGGTAAATCCCCAGTACATGTTGCCGGCACGAACGTGGACGGCACCTTTTGCAGGCTCGGCATTACCGGAGAGATAAGACGCAGTCTGTTCGGTGTCCTCGTCATAGTCTGACTCGCCGCATCTCCAGATTATCCAGGAGAAGAGGAGAGCGACTGCAATGACGCATAACCATACAAGCGGGTTCCATACACCAAATCCTGTTGTAAGAGTTCCAATCATAATCCACCTCCGAGAACGGATGCAATATACTGACCCTGATTGAGCAGGGCATCAGCTGCCGGAGCGACCAGAGTGTTGACGACGAGGTCAGGCACAAGACCGAACGCGACCACAAAGAATGCGAGAATTGCCATGCCGGCAAGCATTCTCTTTGGAACCTCGCGGACTTTTTCATACTCGGGCAGCTGCGGGCCCATGAATACTGAATGGAAGACCTTCATGAACGAGGCAAGCGTCAGGATACTTACGACCATGGCGATTACGGCGAGCGCCGGATTGAACGCGAACGTTGATTCATAGATCATCAGCTTTGAGGCAAAACCGTTGAACGGCGGAATGCCTGCGATCGCAAGGGCACCGATTAAGAAGAAGATCATCGTCCACTTCATTTTGTGGCCGAGTCCTCCCATCTCGTTGAGATTCCACACACCGGTACGGTAAATTACTGCGCCGACCGCAAGGAACAGCAGTCCTTTGTACATTGCATGGTTGATGATATGGAAGAGACCTCCTTCCATTGCCATTCTGCCGAACGCGTCGGTGAGGGCGATGTCGCCGAGAACAGCGAGAGCAACGCCGACTCCAAGCAGCATGTATCCGGTCTGGGATACTGCGTGATACGAGAGCAGGCGTTTGATGTCTTTCTGCGGAATTGCCATCGTGACACCGATAAACATCGAGAGAACACCAAGGATGATGATGACCCAGCCGATGGTTTCTGAGGTGAACACGTGTCCGTACACCGAGAAGAGAATACGAAACATTCCATACAGTCCTGCCTGACTTGCGACGATCATGAGTGCAGTGATGCCGGACGGTGCAACCGAGTAGGCGTCGGGCGTTGCAAAGTGGAACGGTACTGCTCCTGCTTTGGTGGCGAGTCCTGCAATGAAGAGGACGAGTGCCAGAATGTTTAAGGATGTCAGCGATATCTGTGATGCAATCACCGCCATGTTCAGTGAGTTGTACTGGGCGTACAGCAGGCCGATTGCAAAGAGAATCATCAGTGCGCCAACCGTGTTGACGATCAAATACTTCAGTGCCCCTTCTGCGGCAAGTCCGCCGTTGCGGTGGTACGCAATCAAGGCGGACGCGGCAAGAGAGTTGATCTCAAGGAACACGAAGAAGTTGAACATGTCGCCGGTTGAGACCATGCCAAAGATACCTGCGGTAAGCAGGAGGTAGAGGGCATAGAACTCTGAACGATAACTTCTCTTGCTCTGCGAAAGGGTGAGGTAGAGAATCACTGCAAACGAAACGATTGCAGCAGATATCAGCATTAATGCGCCGAATCCGTCGATCGCAAACAGAATGCGGATCGGAATTCCTCCTGAGTCGGCAGGAATCGTGCCGACGCCGGGAGCAGCACCAAACACGTAGACGATTGTGCCTTTGGCATACACCTGTGCTGCGAGAAGAATCGCAACGACTGACGAGACAAAGGATGCGAGAATCACCCATGCGTCACGGATGCTTGGCAGGAATCTGCCGATGACCGGCGTTAAGAATGCGCCAAACAAGGGAATCGCAATCAGCAGTGCCGGAAGGTTCGCAAGAAGAACGTCAGCGTTCATTCTTTGAGCCTCCGCATCTCATCAGCATTCACAGTTCCGTACTTTTTGTAGATCAGCATCACGAACGAAAGCATGAGTGCAGTTGTCGCAACGCCGATAACGATGTTTGTGAGAGTCAGCGCCTGAACGGTTGGCATGACCATCTCAACGCCCTCCGGAGCGCTGGTGAAGATCGGGGCAATGCCTCCTTCACGGTAGCCGAGGCTGACGAGGAAGAGGTTGACCGCTGCTTCAAGGATGCCAAGACCCATGATCATTTTGATCATGTTGCGTTTGAGAAGAACCATCGCAAAGCCGATGCCGATAAGAACCGCGACCGCGATGAACGGAAGGTTTGCGATCATGACTCATCCTCCGTCTGAGCGAAACTGACGGTTTCGGATTCATCCTCTTTCGCGGACGACTCTTTGAGTCCTGCAAACATGTAGAGGAGAACAACCGACAGACCGCCGAACACTTCGATACCAACTGCAAAGTTGAGTACCGGAATAATTCCTGCGGTGAAGAGGTCTCCTGCGTTCACACCGTACTCAACCGGGTTGCCGAAAAGTCCGCCGCTTGCGTTCAGCCAGTTGAAGAAGAACGAAGATGCGAGCACGAGTCCGGCAAGGGCTGTGCAGATGAAGAGGATGAGACCTGCTGATTCAATGAGTTTGAAGTTTTTGGCCTCGATGAAATTTTCCATACACTCGCGGTAGTAGTAACAGACAAGAACAAGGGCAACGCCTGTTGCAATTACTGCTCCTCCCTGGAATCCTCCGCCCGGAGAGATGTGGCCGTGAGCTACGACGTAGAAGCCGAAGATGAAGATGAACGGAATAAGCAGGCGTCCTGCTGATCTTCCGATAAGACCTGTTACCATGTTAGTGTCTCCTCCTGAAGAACATTGATACGCCTAAGACGGCGATGAAGAGAACGGTTGCTTCGCCAAGCGTGTCAAATCCACGGAAGTCGAAGACGATTGCGGTGACCGCATTGTTTGAACCTGTGTCAACCTGCGTGTGATCGATGTAGTACTGATCCGTGTTCGAAGTAAGCGGGTGGCCGAATGAGAGGCCGAACGCCGGCAGGAGCAGGATCAGTGTTACTGCGATGATGAGGAAGATGGTCAGCTTTGGAGGTACTGAACAACGTGCCATGTTATTCACTCTCCTCACGGGTTGTTCCACGGATGGCGATGATGAGAATTGCAGTCGAGATTCCTGCACCAATGGCAGCTTCTGCGATTGCAACATCAGGTGCCTGCAGGATGAAGAACTCCAGAGCCAGAAGGAAACTGAATGCTGCAAATGCGATTGCTGCTGCGATGAGGTCTTTGAGGAAGAAGACGGCAACCGCACAGAGAATCATTGCTGCAAGGAAGAGAATGTGTAAGATGACGTAGCTTGCAGGGAAGAGTTCGATCATTTGCGTGCCTCCTTTTGTGCGTTGAGTTTGGACTCGTCTTTCTTGAGTGCGTCAATCTGAAGGAGTTTCGGGGTGTTGCCCGAGCGGTATGCACTGCGGGCGATTGCATGAGTCGAGGTTGCTGCGGTGACAACAACGATGATTAAAGCAAGCAGTACGTGTGCTCCGTAGTTGAACCATGCGTCGTCTCCTGCGGCATACAAGGTGTATGCGTAGAGAAGTACGCCAAGTCCTGCGAAGAGGAGGCCGAAGCTTCCGACAAGGCCAGCAGCATGTATTCTTGTGTAGAAGTCGGGGAACCGGAAGAGTCCGATGACGCCAAGTACACTGAAGATTACGGATATTACGACGAAGAGGATGATGAGTTCGTCAATCATTCGAGGTCACCTCTGATGAGTTTTGCGACATAGAGTGTTCCAACAAAGGACAGCAGGGCATAGATGATTGCAACGTCGATGAAGCCGGGCTGGGCGAACCGGATCGAGAGGATGATCATGATGATGACAACGAGTGCGTTGATGACGTCGAGGGCAAGCATCCGATCCGCGTTGGTCGGGCCGAGCCACATCCGGACTCCGCATGCGAAGATGAGGAGGACGAAGATGATAGCTGCTATCATGAAGATGTCAATGTCGATCATTCGGTGATCCTCCGAATCCATTTGACGAGGTCGAGTTTGGCAAAGATTTTGCCGGGCTCGCGGGTTTCTTTTGCGTCGTCTCCGATGTCAAGGCAGTGAATGTAGAGTTCACGGGTTTCTTCGTTGACGTCAACCGTGGCGGTTCCGGGCTGGAAGGTGATGGAGGTTGAGAGCAGGAGTGCTCCGGCATCAGTGCTGAGTCCGGGAGTGAGTTTGACAATTCCGGGTCTGATGTTTCTGAGGGTGATGATCTTCCAGGCAACGGTGAGGTTGGCGATAATCAGTTCGATTACAAACGGAATGATATAGACTGCAAGCAGTAGCCAGCGAAGCGGGTTGGCCATGGCGTAGCGTTTGCCCTGCCATAGTTTGAGACATAGCAGCCCGGTAATAATCGAAAGAATTAGCCCGATGACAAGTTCGGGTACTGACCAGAGCAGGATTGAGTTGGTAGGGCCTGCGGAGCCGACAGATAGTACAAGATAGATGATAAACGCGGCGATAGTAGCCGAGATGAATGGGATGATGCTTTTTTTGGTCACGGGACTATCTCCTCCGTGAGGTTTGTGTTCAGCAATTTGTTCATACACACCTCCCCATACGATGGGGTCTGGCAGGTCCGGTTTGGATCTGCATCTATTATAATAGAATGTTCATGCAATTAAGGTGTGTGCTCGCCGGGTGGCGAGGGATGGAGTCAATTGTGTTTGTATTTGGAAATTTTTGTGTGTGGTCTCGCTTGGAATAACCACGGAATGCACAGAATTACACGGAGCTTCACTGAATGCACGGAGAACGCCTGCGGCGCCGGAATGCACGGAAAGGCTAAGGAAACTGGGATCTCAAAGCGATGACCTATACCCATACCCATAACTCTTAGGCTTTTCATGAAAAATAATGGGAAATGCGTTCAACTACAGATGATCTCGATTTCTTCGGTGATGTTTTCTCCTCCCCAGGTACAGAGCTGGTCGAGGATGGGCATGATTGATCTGCCTTTGTCGGTGAGTGAGTATTCTACTTTGGGAGGGATCTCAGGGTAGACGGTTCTGGTGACAAGTCCGCTTTTTTCAAGGTCTCTGAGTTCTTTGGTGAGCATTCTCTGGGTGATTTTTCTTGGAAGGGCCGGCTGTATCTGGCTGTATCTGAGGGTTCCGTCCATTAGGGCGTAGAGTATGTGGGCTTTCCATTTCCCTCCGATGATGTCAAGGGCTGCGTCGATTCCACAGATGTATTTTTGTTTTTTGGCGTTTGGAGGGTTATGGTCCATTAGTATCATTTGTGTGTGAATAAGACAAATATGTTCCTACCATCTATATGTGACATACCTGCAAAAAGTATACTTCAGAAGATGCGCCGATTTTTTTGGTGCGTCGGAGCTGATGGTATGAAACAGGTTCTGGTTATTTCGGCAACTCCGCGGAAAGGCGGAAATTCGGATGTTTTGTGTGATGAGTTTGTTCGCGGTGCAAGAGAGGCTGGACATTCTGCAGAGAAGATCTTTTTGTGTGATAAAAAAATCGGGTTCTGTACTGCATGTGATTACTGCCAGACGAATGCGGGCGAGTGTATTCAGGATGATGATATGGCGGAGATTTTGGAGAAACTTGTTTCTTCTGATGTGATTGTTCTTGCAAGTCCGGTCTACTTCTACACGCTGAATGCCCAGATGAAGACGCTGATCGATCGTGTGTATGCACGATTCACTGAGGTTCGCGGGAAAGAGCTCTACTTTATGGTGACTGCTGCGGATACAGAGGTTGCAAATATGCAGCGGACGATTGAGTGCTTCCGCGGTTTTGCAGACTGTCTGCCTGAGTCAAAGGAGATGGGTGTGATTTATGGTACCGGAGCATGGGAAGTTGGCGACATCAAGAAACTGCCGGCTATGGGGCAGGCGTACGAGATGGGCAAGGCAGTGTGAGAGAAGGGATTTTTTGAAATATTTTTTATTGAAGATCTTTTTGCAAAATTATTTTTGGATGATTTTTTTTTCAAAAAAAAAAGAAACGGGTCAGAGTCCCCTTACAAACTCAGACGACCGGTTTTATCATATCACTCTGCGGGGCTGGAACCATTCCTGCCGGATTCACCGTCTCTGCGATGACCTTCATCAGCATCTCAAGGCCCTGAACAAGCTGCTCATCCTCGATAACCAGAGGTGGCATAATCTTCACCACCGTATCCTCGCGGCCTGACAGCTCAAGAATCAGACCATTCTCAAAGCATGCCTTTCTGATCTGCTGCGTGGTTCCGCACGGATATGACCCGAAATCAATACCCCACATCAGACCAAGACCGCGGAACGTCAGAGAAGGATCAATCTGCCGCAGGCGTGCTGCCAGATACTCCTCAACAATTCTTCCCTTGCGAACCGTCTCGGCCTCAAGATTGTGCTCCATCATGTACTCGATTGCTGCTTTTCCCGCAACAAACGCCAGCTGGAACCCGCGGAACGTCCCGTTGTGCTCGCCCGGCAGAAGAACATCATACTCAGGCTTCACGAGAGCAATCGAACACGGCATACCAATACCGCCGAGAGACTTCGCCATCACCACAATATCAGGGATAATATCTGCCCGCTCGAACGAGAAGAACGAACCTGTTCTGCCGCAGCCGGTCTGAATCTCATCAAGGATTAAGAGCATATCATGCTTATCGCACAGCGCCCGCATATCGCGGAGCCACTCGTTCGACACAATATTAATGCCGCCCTCTCCCTGCACCGACTCAACAATGATCGCAGCCGGCTTGTCCACACCGCTGTGGTCATCGCTCAGCAGCATATCGATGTAGGCGATCGTATCAAATCCCGGCATCATCGACGGATGCGGAACATGCGTCACATTGCCGAGTGAGACACCGCAGGCATCACGTGCCGACCTCTCGGTCGTCAACGCAAGCGAGCCAAGCGACATACCATGGAAGCCGCCCATTAAGGCAAGCACATTTGATCTGCCTTTGACTTTCCTCGCAATCTTCAGTGCGACCTCGACAGCATTCGTGCCGGTCGGTCCCGGGAACAGAACCTTATAGTCAAATCCCCGCGGGATGAGAATCTCTCTCTCCAGACAGTCGATGAACTCGCCTTTTGCGATCGAGTACATATCAAGACCATGGAGAAGTCCGTCTCCCATTAAATATTCAACAACTTTTCCCTTGATATAGTCATTATTATGACCATAATTGCAGCTTCCTGCTCCACAGAGGAAATCAATGTATTCTCTTCCACTCTGATCGATCAGTACTGACCCTTTGGCTTTCGAGAAAATAACCGGATATTTTCTGCAGTACGATCTCACGTTGCTTTCGAAGGTTTCGAATACCGTTGGTTCCATTAAGACGTCGTTTGTGTTTCTCTGACCCATAGACCACACCCCCACTTGTTGTATAGGATAGTATGAATTTACAGGCAATCTTACTCTGCAGAATTCACTGCGCCGAGATTACATTATCATGTTACCCCCCTCACGGCTTAAAGGTGTCCATTGAAATAAAGGCCTATGGCCTGATTTATGGACTTTCGGACGTTATTCTTGGACTTCAAATACCCCCCTGAAAACTCCAATTCCCCATCCATGACCCGGGGGGGGTTAAATGGTTTCCGGGGGAAAAAATTTTCAGATTTTTCTCGCGCATGAAAAAAAGAAAAATTATTTTCCTACCATGACTTCGCCGAGTTCATTGACACCAATCACTTTTTCGCCGGACTCACGGAGGTTTTTGATGTAAATTATGACTTGTTCGGTGAGTTTTTCTCCGGGACAAACGAACGGGATGCCGGGCGGGTAGGGGATGATGGAGGAGGCACAGATTCTACCGGCACTTTTCTCGAGTGGAATGCGTTCTTTGTTTTGGGGAATTGGGAAGAGTTCGAGTTTTTCTTCGAACACAGCGTTCACGGATTTTTTTGGCGTGCGGGCTGCGCCTGCATGTTCGCGGCTTATTGCCGCGAGAGCGGCAATAAGCCGTTCCATGTGTTGTCTGGTGTTGCCGATGCCGGTCATGCACATGAGGATGTTGCCGGTAGTGAGTTCTGCGTAGATTCCTTTTTCGATGAGGAGCTGTTCGAGCTCTGCGGCATCGAGTCCTGCGTTGCTCATGTCAAGGTTGAGTTTGGTGATATCGAGGTTGATCGGTTCTTTGGTATCGAAGGGGTTGCCGATCACAACAAGCCCAGGAATTTTTCCTGCTTCTTGGTAGAAGTAGAGGAGGGCGTCATGCCACTCCTGCATCAGCTGATCTTTGTGCTGGTTGAGAATTGCGGCGTTGATGTCAAGCGAGGCCATGAGGAGGTAGGAGGGGCTGGTTGACTGGATCATCTGAAGTTTGTCTTCGAGGGTGTAGCGGTCAACGCGGTCTGAGTTGAGGTTGAGGACTGCACTCTGGGTGAAGGAGGCGAGCGTTTTGTGGACCGAGTTAATGACGATGTCTGCTCCTTCTTCTTCGGCAGATTTCGGCATGTCGGTGAAACCTGCGTCCTGGAAGAATTTGAGATGGGCGCCATGCGCCTGATCGATAATGAGGATTTTTCCATGAGAGTAGACGACGTCTGCGATTGCACGGATGTCAGAGCAGATGCCGTAGTAGTTGGGGGAGGGGAGGATGACTGCTTCTGCTTCAGGATTTTCTCTGATGCAGCGTTCGATCTCGTGTGCGGTGATTTCTCCTGAGATGCCGTACTCGTGAATGATTTCCGGGTATGCATATACCGGCTGGATGTCAGCAAGCACGAGTGCGTTGAAGATGGCTTTGTGGGAGTTTCTGGCCATGATCAGTTTTTTTCCTTTGGGAACTGATGCCATGATGGCGGCGATTACGCCGCCGCTTGTTCCGTTTATGAGGAGGTAGGATCTTTTTACTCCGTAGAGGTTTGCGTAGTTTTTCTGTGCGGTTTTGAGGATTCCTTCGGTCTGAAAGAGGTTGTCTGCGCCAGGAATTTCGGTGATGTCGCAGTCCATGATTTTTTGAAGGAAGGGCTCAAAGCCGAATCGTTGGTAGATTGCGGAGCCTTTGTGCCCCGGCATGTGAAAGGATACGGTCTGTTTTTCAGCGTGATCGAGGAGGAAGTTGAGGATAGGAAGGTTAGTCATGACATCTCCTTGTTGATAGAAACGTTGACGCGGGAGGGAGATTAGTATTGCGATGCCTGATATTTTTCTGTTCTTGGCCTCACAAGGAGTAACCACGTGACGCATGCCTTTGGCCTGCTCACCGCTTCGCGGGAATGCACGGAATATATTTTTCATATTTTGAGAGAGTAAAAAGGAATTAATTTTCTCGGAAATCTTTCCGTGCATTCCGGCGCCGCAGGCGTTCTCCGTGCATTTTATTCAGTGAAGCTCTGTGTACTCCGTGCATTCTGTGGTTATTTCAAACAAAACCACATGTCACAGAACCACATCGCGTAAGTTTTATTGGAGCAAAATGACGTGTCGAAAATTTTTCTCAACAAAAATTATTTTTTTCATCAGAAATAATTTTACCGCCGCATCCGATACTCTCCGTTCTCTTCCCGAACAAAAAATCCTTCACCACACATCTCGTCAAGAATTTTTTCAACCCGCTCACCCGACTTTCCCACCGCACACGCAATCTCTTCAATATTTTTTCCATCGCCCGCAAGAAGCATTCGAAGAACCGCACCCCTCACCTGTCGGTCAGAGCCTTCAAAGGCTGACTGCTTCACGTACTGGCGACTCCTCCGGTTCGGATTCGGCACTGAGGATTTTAGGGCTGTTCCAAGATCCATCAATGCCCAGTACCACTCGCGGGAGCGATTCATCAGAAGGCATGCGGTAGCAAGCGGAAGAATATCTCGGTCATCCACGACCGCATCGTCAGCGAAGAAGTAGTGGATGAAGACACGGCGGATGTTGGTCTCGATAAACACCACCGGGCGGTTGAAGGCAAATGCCGCAATCGAGCAGGAGGTGGCAGGACCAATTCCCGGAAGTTTTTCCAGCAGTTCCGGATCCTCCGGCAAAACGCCGCCGTACTCATCTGTTACCTGACGTGCGAGTTTTTGCAGCCGCAGAGCACGGCTGTTGTAGCCCATTCCCTGCCATGCGGCAAGCAGCTCGGCCTGCGGAGCTGCTGCGAGTGCGGCGAAGTTTGGAAACCTCTCGATGAACTTCGGATACATCGTTTCAACTCGCGGCACCTGCGTCTGCTGGAGCATGACTTCAGATACCACAATTCGGTACGGATCAAAATGCAGTCGCCACTCCATCTCATGGCGTCCCTTTGCCTCGTAGAACTCCATCACTTCGTCCTGAAAGTCGCGGACGAGATCAGGCGTCATGCCTGAACTGGCAAAACGCTGACGGAACTCGGAGATGAGATGAGGGGACATAAATGCATCATATTGTGTGTCGAATCTTACGAAAATAATTTGGGAAAACTGCATTCAGACTACAACAAAAAATTCAATACTATTTTTTCTGTGACGTATTTTTGCTCCGTGTCCCATGACATTCTGGATAGCGGCTGCAGCCATAAAATTCTCCAAATTTACCATGCCGGAGAGACATCAAGGAGCCACATTTCGGACAGAACACCTGTTGTTCGGCGGAGAATGTAGTCTTGGGACAAAAAATAATATTATCTGTGTCCTGTTTTAGTAATTCGTTAACGAATATCGAAACTTTTGAGTTTTGCTCTGGTACTGGGAGATACACGTTGTTTCGTGTTCTGGTAAGAGCAACATAAAACAACCTCCTCTCCTCCCCATACAGATATCCATCTTTCTGCGTGAGGACCAGTCGAAGAATCGGATCGTCTGCAATCTTATTTGGGAATCCTAATATATTGTTTTCCAGATTCAGTATGATAACATTATCTGCCTCCAATCCCTTGGAACGATGAGCAGTTAAAAATTCCACAACAAGTTTAGGATACTTTTCAGAAACCACAAATACCTGATTATGATCAGAAGTTCTGATTTTTTTCAGGGAAAATCCTGTACCAAATATGCATAAACCATCGCGTTCAATGTCACTGTTTGTCCTTCCCAGAACCATTATCGTTGCCTCTTCACCAAACTTTGTGACAATATCTTTAACAATATCTTTCAGCGCCTCTGCTGGGGATTTTTGATATGACACAATCCTGATTGGATGAACGTGATGGGATGCAGAGCGTAGATCCTTTTTCAACTGTTCAGGATTTGTCATCACAAATTTTCCGGCAGAATTTACTAACTCTTGGGAATTGCGGTAGGTCTTTTCAATTTTTAATGTAGCAGTATATCCAAAATATTTTGCAAAATTAGTAAAGAGCCCAATATCAGATCCAGCAAACCGATAAATCGATTGCCAGTCATCCCCCACACAGACTACTTTTGCCTGTGTTTTGTCACGAATTGCCTGAATAAGTCTGAATCTACCAACTGAAATATCCTGAAACTCATCAACTATGATGTATCGATAGGGGAGGGTAAGATGGCCTGATGTCACAGCAGCTGCAGCTTGATTGATCATATCCGCAAAATCAATCAGATTATCGGTTTTTAACTGATCCTGATATCTGGTAAATATCGGCGAAACAATATCAAGAAACAGTCTCTCTCTTTCACGAAGATAAGGGTTCGACGAAAGATCTTTTCTGAAGGTGGAGGATGGATTGTTGGTATATCCGTTGGATTTGTACAATGTAATAAATTCGGCAATCAGATTCAAAAAATCAAAATAACCGTGCATATACTTGTGTTCCAGCCATGCGGTGTACATTTTGGTAAGATCACATGTTTGGAATATGATATCATGAGAACAAAGCAACTCCTCCAGTTTTTCTAAAAGAATACCATCCTTTTGATAATAGGAATATGTTTCAAGCAATATAGTGCCATGTTTTTTGTGAATCTCACGCTTCCAGTCAATTCCGAGTTTGTATTCTCTCTCTTTCTCCGGTGATAACCAAGGAACAGAACCATCAGCCGAGATACCAAAATGTTCAAGATACAGATCATAATCTGGCAAGTAAAAATCCGGCTGATAAGTTTTTTTCAGAGGATCATCTGTACTGAAGGGATATGGTCGCTCGTACTCATATCGTATCCCATGCAAAAACAGATAATTTGCAATTACCAACTCCTCAAAACTTTTCACTTTCTCGAAAGCGTGCGTAATGCGGTCTTCCTGCTGAACTTTGTCTATATAAGATTCAGCTTTAGATCGCAATGTTTCAAGTTGAAGATTTTGACACACGGCAGTTACATCCGACATGTTCTGACAGTCTTTGAATTCGGTAGGAATATTCAGATAACTACCGAAATATGTCATAATCGTTGCGATCTGTGAGGGATTTTCTCCGAGTGATTTGAAATACTGCTGAATACATGATTTTAACAAATATTCTTCCGCAACACGGGGCTGATATCCTTTAGATGTAGTAATCAGACTCAATCCCAGTTTATGAAAGGTTTTTGCGTCGATTGAAACATCCATTCCTCGAGATACACGATTCCTTAGCTCCTCCGTTGCTTTATTGGTATAGGATATGAGAAGAATTTCGTTAGGATTGATCTGTTTTTTCTCAATAAGATATCGTACTTTTCCGCAGATTGTAAGTGTTTTTCCAGTACCTGCACCGGCAATGACGAGGATATTGTCTTCATCCGTTACGGCAACCGTACGTTGTTGAATATCCAAGGATTTTCCATCAATGTCATCAAAAAATATCTTCGTGGCATCCAATTCTTTTTTGATGAATTCTTGGTTCCAGTCGTCGACGTATGATTGTAAATGTGAGTAGGTATCAAGAAATGTTTTTTCATTTTTCTCAAATGAGTACCACTTCGGAAGATGATCAAAATATGAGCAGACATTTTGAAATCTGTTCTGTAAATTTAGGACATCTTGGTGAGCAATGAAATTTTTCTTGAGAATATCCAGCTGAGAATAAAAATCAGCAGTGGATGTATGCATCTCGTGATAGATCACATCCTGTCGTATTTCTTTAGTTAGTCTCTCTCGTTCAGCTGACAATTTTCTTTTTCTGTGAATAACAATCCAGATACAGCCACAGCTTATGAGAAGAAGAATGAGTAATACGATGAGTAATTCACCAAATATCATTGATATATTGCCTCAGTATTTATAATGTAATTTTCTATTGGGATAATAATATCTAAAATTAGTGTGATAAAAATAGATTCGGGGATGTCCAAATCCCCACAAGAACATAATGTCCACACGATTTTTTACTTACTCATCATCTTTTCTGCCCTTCGCCCCTCTCCAGTATCCGAAGAAGTAGCCCACAATAACCGCTCCGATAGCCGCCTGCACACAGAAGAACAGCGACTCAATCTCTCCGCTTGGCGGCTCCCAGATTGGATTGAACCAGGGCTCATACCCGCTCTCGTCAATCATATCCGCAGCTCCGCCGTCAGCTCCACCCCAGCCTTCTTCTCCTTCAGCGCCGGAAGGGATCAGCAGAAGAGTGCCGATAACAAAGATGACGATGACTGCAATGCCGAGAATAATTTCAATCGTCGCCCGGTTCATGCTGCCTCACCCTGAATCTTTGCTATCTCGTCATCACCAATGATGCCGAGCTTCTTCAGAATGTCAGGCTTCACGCGGACGATGTACTTTGCCACAAGACCGCAGATGATACCCTCAATGATTGCGAGCGGAATCTGCGTGACTGCAAAGATTGCCGCAAACGCAATGAATGCCGAAAGAATGCTGCCGTCAGCAGGGAACGCAAGGGCAAGCTGCAGAGAGGTAACCGTGTAGGTCACAAGGTTTGCAACAGCCGCGGTCACGAACACCGCAAGACCAAGACCGACTTTGCTTTTTCTCAAAGCCACGAACACGAGCCATGCAACAAACGGTCCTGCGATTGCCATCGAGAACACATTTGCGCCAAGCGTCGTAAGACCGCCGTGCGCGAGAAGAATTGCCTGAAATACCAGTACGATGGTTCCAAGAACCGACGTGATCCATGGACCGAAGAATGCAGCGGACAGACCGGTTCCCGTTGGATGGGAACAGCTTCCGGTAACTGACGGAATCTTGAGTGCAGAGAGTACGAAAACAAATGCACCGCAGACCGCCATCAGAGGAAGAACGCGTCTGTCCTGCTGTATCATCTGTTTCATCCTCCACAGACCATAGATGACACAAGGTGCTGAGAGCACAGCCCACAGCACACACCATTCGATGGGGAGATACCCTTCCATAATGTGCATTAAAATTAATTGGTATAACAACTATTTATTTGTGTTCAATTCAAATCGAAATGAGTGTGAGTAATATTTATTGTGTTGCGGCGTGGGCGTCCGGGCATCTGAAAGGTGCATGAGATGATCCCGGAATCATTTTTCCAGTCAGTGCCGCACTACGGTTGTGTGATGCGGATATTTTCATAATTTGATGAAAATATCCGATTTATTGGCAGGATATATGTCGCATTTCATGGACCTTCATAGAGGGCAAATAAGGCTCTTAAAATTTCGGGAAGGGTATTTCATCGTCCGAAAAAACCCTGGCCGGATGAGGTGACCGGTTGGATCATATAATGACGCGGTATATGGGAGTATTTTTCCCTCCCTATCCGGCATTTTGAAAAAAAGGAGGGGTTAGACTGCTTTCCAGAGGAACTTTTCACTGCGGAGACCTTTCTTTTTCTGGCCTTTCGGTGTTTCGGCGAGGTCGTCTACAATGCTCCTGAGCATGGAGCTTGCTCCGTCCGCCTGATTGACGAGCCATGCTTCAGCAGTGAGCGGCACGACATCGCCGTAGATGCCGTGATGGGACTGGATGATGTGGCGGAGCTGTAAGAGCTGCGACTCGGAGATGAGATTTTTGTACTCATCGATGAACATGATGCCCATGGTGATGTGTTCGATTAAGTTGTAGGTGTCGTTTGGCACGTAGCCGTAGCCGACTTTGTCGAAGCAGAATATTTTTCCGATGTCATGCAGAACCGCTCCGGCGATGACCATGTCGCGGTTGATCTCGGTTCTCGGCATTGTTTCAACCAGATTCAGGGCAATCTTTGCGGTCTCAAGCGAGTGCTCGCAGAGTCCGCCGGTGTATTCATGATGGCGGCGGATTGCTGCGGGGCATTCGTAGAATCTCTGATCCAGACAGCAGGCGACGAAGAGTCTGAGGTCTCCGTTGATGATACTTGCGACCAGTTTCTGCAGCTCGGCTGCGTTGCCTTTGATGTCAGCCGGCGTAAAGATGAAGTCAGTTGCCTGTCCGTTCATCAGAGTAACCGGCTGGCCCGTGAGTGATTCCAGTGTCTGTGTTGATTCTGAGTGTACGTAAATATCGCCGGTCTGTTTTGCTTTACCAACGCCGTTTACTGCGTAGACAGCTCCGGTTTTTACCGCACGTGCGGCTTCGACGACGTTTGTGCCATAGGCTTTGCACTCGATCGTTCCCGTCCGGTCAGCGAGTGTCATGTAGAGAAACTGTTCGCCGTGTTTGTTGCGGAGATCCGCCCGCTTAATCAGGAATAGCGATTTTACTTCGGTTCCGTCCGCGATATTATTTATGTAGAGGGTTTTTTCCATGAATATTTCCGTGCTATGTAGTTGGGGGTCCGGCAATAAATGGTTGTTTGATTCGGTCTGCGGGAATTTTCTGTAGGTGGTTTTCCTTGGAGTAACCACGGAATTCCACGGAAAAAAACACGGAGAACGCCTGCGGCGCCGGAAAACACAGAAAGCCTAAGGAAGTTGGCGTCTCAAAACAGTGACCAACTACACATACCCGTACTCTTAGGCTTTCCGTGTTTTCCATAAGCGAAGCGGTATTCTGTGTTTTTTTCTGTGGTGCTCCGTGTGTTCAGTGTTTTCCGTGGTTACTCCAAACGAGACCAAAATTTGAATTCCAAAAGAAATCCTTATGATTTGGGCGGGCATACAGAAGTGGCAATGATTCATATAATTCCCAAACCCACCGATACCCCGACCGATAACTCGACCGGCATGGTGATGGCGGAACTCAAGCGGATGAATGTCCCCTTTGAAGTTCTCAACCTTGCCTCGGTTGACCCCTTCAACTTGCCGGTCGACGGCGAAACCATCTGGGCATGCGGCATTAAGCAGGACGGCGTACAGTTTGAACTCCTCAAGGCGCTCGAACTCACCAACCGCGTCATCAACTCTCCTGAGGCAATCGCTACCTGTGCAAGCAAAGTAACTACAACCGCCATGCTGATCAATGCCGGAGCGCCAAGCCCTGACACCTGCTTCACGAACGACAAAAAAGTCGTCGCCGATTTTCTCGCGGCCCATGACGGCAAAGCAGTCTACAAACCAATTTACGGATTTGATGGAAACGGCATCTATCTCTTCAACTCAGTTGATCAGATCACTGAGACAGCTCCCTACTATGTACAGGAGTACGTCAAAAACGACCGCGATTTCCGCATCTTCGTCATAGGAAACAAAGCTGTCGGCGCAATCAAACGCGAGTCCGATCACCTGACTCACAACATCCATCAGGGTGGTTGCGGCACAGCAGTAGAAATCCCAGTCGACATGCGTGCGGCAGCAGAAGCTGCCGCACGTGCTGTCGGCATCGACTACTGCGGCGTCGATCTTCTGCCGCTTGAAGACGGAGGCTACACCGTCCTCGAAGTCAACGGAACCCCGAACTGGCACTGCATGACAGCCCCCATCCCCAGACTGCTTGCCGAGTATCTGGTCGAACAGGATAAACTCGGGAAGTGCTGAAAAATTTAAAACGCGAATCACACGCCGTTTCGTCGTGCTCATCGCTTCGCAGAATAAAAAATCGCCAATGGCGATTTTTGAGAATTTATTATAATTACTTATTTTTGGAAAAAAAATTTCCATTCCGAAATGCGATGACTATTTTTTTGAAAAATCGCCATTGGCGATTTTTTATTCGCGCTATTCGTGCTATTCGCGTTTCAACACATCATTACGAATGTTCGCGTTCGGATTCCATCTCTTTCAACGTCTTCTCCGCAAGCTCCTTCATACGTGTTGGAATACCGCGGGAAGAAATCGTCTCAAACTCCTTCATCGACGCCGCAAGTTCAGAACCAAGGATAAAAATTGCATATTTGTGCTCAAGCTTGCTGCGATTGATCTGGTCAGGCTGGATCTTCAGTGCAGTATATTGGGGGAATTTCAGATCCGGATTGATCGACTCAAAGTACTCCTTTATATCGAAAAATATCTGGTGCAGTTCGATAAGCTCTTCCTTATGCATGTGTCATACAAGTGAGAATTCAGACAACATAAGCATTTGTCAGAAACCATTTTTGGGGTATATGAACATTATGCGGAGAGGCAGTGCAGGCAACCTGCCGCGGGCACAATAACTATCACTGCTTCCGTTCAAATATATACCACAATTCCAATCACCAACAGGAGACAGCTGTGAAAACTGTGAAAACCATCTATGTAATCGGCCACCGACACCCTGACACCGACAGTATCTGCAGTGTTATAGGTTACGCCGCATATCTCAATACACTGGGCGGCGGCCAGTACATCGCCGCCCGCTGCGGTGATCTCAACGCCGAGTCCAGGTTTGCCCTAGAGAAATTTGGCGTTGAGGCTCCGGAACTTATCCTGAATGTTGAGCCTTCTGTCGCTGACATTCCGGTCACCTACTCCCAGAGTGCGACCGCGAACACACCGACAATCGACGTCATCGAAACAATGGACGCAAATGATCTGCGAAATCTGCCGATCACCGATGCCGCAGGAAAACTGATCGGTCTTGTCAGTGAGCACGGTCTTGCCCACGCTTATGTCAGCACAATCAAGCGGGAAAATCTGGTTATGTCGCCGATGCCAGTCGAGACTCTCGCACGGATTCTCTCAGCAGACATCCGCGTCCGCAAGCATGATGTCCTCGAAGGTTCGGTCTACATCTCAATCGATGCGCTGCATGTGATTCTCTCCCGCATCACTGCAAAAGATATCGCCATAGTCGGTGACGACGAGCCTACCCAGCTTGCTCTGGTATCCGCAGGAATCGCGGCTCTGATAATCGCTGACTCGGCACCGGTCGGCGACCGTGTGCTTACGGCTGCCGAGGCCAGAGGAGTGACGGTCCTCTCGACCGATGTTGATGCGTTTGGTGTTGCAAAGACGATTCACCTGACTCTCCCCGCAGAGATGATCATGGCGACCGATGTGCCAACCGTTCATATGGGCGACACGCTTGAGTATGTGAAGGAACTCGTTTCCAACTCGAAGTATCGCACGGCTTGTGTTCTGGATGAGAACGGCAAACTGATCAGCACGATCTCGCGCAACTCGTTGATGGATGATGTGGAGAAGTCGGTGATTCTTCTGGATCACAATGAGTACAGCCAGGCGGTCGAGGGAATTGAGACTGCTGATATTATTGAGATCATTGATCATCACCGCCTTGGGGCAATGGCAACCTTGCAGCCGATCCGTTTTGATCTTGAGCCGGTTGGTTCAACCTCAACGATTGTGACCAGGAGATTTATGGAGTCAGGGATTGAGCCGGAGAAAGGGGTTGCGGGTGCTCTTCTGTCAGGAATTCTTTCTGATACCCTTGGGCTGAAGATGTCGACGTCGACGAAACTTGATGAGGATGCTGTCTCTTTCCTCGCAAAAATTGCTGATGTGGATCCAACAGCTTATGCTCAGGAGCTGATTGCAGAAGGTATGTCGCTGTCGGGTGTGTCCCAAAACGAGCTGCTTGACCGCGATACGAAGGAGTACAGTCTTTCCGGCAAGCGGGTGATTGTTGCTCAGATTCTGACGCCTTCGTATGAGTATGCACAGAATCAGTCTGAGGAGATTTATGCGGCTCTGCAGATGAAGATGCATGAGTCGAATGCTCCTGATATCTATATTGCGCTGTATACGAGTGTGTCAGAGATGGGTTCTGATATGTTTGCGGTTGCGGATGAGTCGACGATGATGAAGATGCACTGGGGCAGAAAACCGATGCATCTTGAGGGCGTTGTGTCGCGGAAGAAGGATTTCGTTCCACGCTTCGGACGTGCTCTGGCAAATCTTTTGTAAATATTTTTTTTCTTTTTTTGTGGGAATTTTTTTTGTCCACGTCCTCGCTTTGAATAACCACGGAATGCACAGAACACACAGAGTTTCACTGAAAAATGCACGGAGAACGCCTGCGGCGCCGGAATGCACGGAAATATATTTTTCATATTTTTAGAGTAAATAAAATAAATTATCTCGGAAATCTTTCCGTGCATTCCGGCGCCGCAGGCGTTCTCCGTGCATTTCATTTTTTTCCGTGAAGCTCCGTGACATTTCCGTGCATTCCGTGGTTACTCAAAATGAGACCAAGGATAGAAACAAACAAAAAAAAGTGATTATGAGAGATGAATAGTATTACTGTTCTTCTGCTTCTTCAGCATCTTCCGGAGCATCAACTGCATCGGCTGCTGCTCTGGCAAGCATAGCCTTCTCAAGCTTCTGCACCTTCGCCGAAAGCGACGGAACCGTCAGGACAGTTGCGTCACGCTCTGCCGGCGGGTTCATCCGTGCGGTATGCTCGTACTCGGCAATATCTGCTGCTACATCGGTCGGCAGATTCTCGGCCTTCTGCAGAAGCTCCAGCATCTCATTGCTGAAGTAAGTGTCAAGCACAATCTTTCTCTTCGCTGCATGGCTCAACTCACCGATAAACTGGCAGATCTGATTCAGCTCGAACGGAGTAATCTGGCGGGCGAACTCGTACTCCTCAATTCTGTGAAGTGTGCGAACAACCGCTTCAAGCGCCTCAGGCGTAACCACAAATACTGTGCAGCGTGTAGACTCATACACAAACTCGGTCAGCTTGGATGCAACAAGGTTCGGCACCACAAGATATGCCTCGCCGCGGACGCCGTCCTCTTTTGCTGACTCGAACAGCTCGGCAGCTTCTGCTGCAACACGTCCCTCAAAGGATGCAACCTCGTCAGGGGACGCAGGAGACACCGTGTTGAAGAACACAAAGCTGCTGTTGACCAGCACCGCAAAATCAGGGTGACCAGTGCCGTGATAGGTCGCCTCGGTCTTCAGACCAAGGTTCAGGTCAGCACAGACTTTTTCCAGAATGGTGCCGACATGTGCATGATGACCGTCAAAGACCTCCACCATATCCTGGCGTGCGGCTAAGTCAGCTGCTGCTCTCTCCTCGGAAAGTTTTGCCGAAAGTGCGTTCAGACGCTCAGCCTCGGTCGCAAGAGCCGCATACTTTGCATCGCGCTCGCTCACATGTGTATTGATCTCTTCCTGGCGTGCAGAGTTTTCCTTCACCGCTGCATCGATTGCCTTCCTGAGAGCGTCCATCTCTGCCTCGCGGGAGAGGTACTGCTCGCGGAAGATTCGTGCCTGATCATTATCTGCCAGATGAGCATTGCGTTCTGCGGTAAGTTCAGTAGCAAGACTGTCGCGTTCGGAGACAACGCAGTTGTAGTTTCCGGTAAGTTCAGTGTACTGATCGTTCAAGGCCTGCAGTTCAGCCTGACGCGAACCTTCCGCAGCCCTCCACTGTTCGGCAGAGTTTGCATTCGCAGATGCAGTCTTCGTCATCTCGAACAGTTTGCTCTCCAGAACATCCTTCTCCTCTGAAAGAGCGTCTCCGTCGTTGTGGAGATCCTCGTTCATGGATTTTATTTCTTCCAGACGAAGAGTCAGCGCATTGATCTCAGCCTCCTGATCTGCAGCAAGACACTCTGTCTCTGCAAGCCTCTCTTGTGTCTCCGAAAGAGTGCCGGTTACGGCCTTATACTCTTCCTCTGCGGTTGCCGCTGCCGCAGTGATCTTCTTCCAGGAGAAGAGGCGAGCCCCCACACCGGCATCGCGGACCTTTCCGAAGAATGTATCAAGATTTTCCGAATCGCTCATAATCTAATCAAGAAAATATATGTGTGTCCTATCAGATAATACATTCGCATTTCCCAATAGAAAAACAAGCAGAAAAAAGGGGAGTTAGCGGGTCTGGGTCTTTTCATAGACCACAAACCGCGCAACCGTTCTGACCGCTGCGATCACTTGTGAAGGGGTGATCACTTCGACCGAACAGGCCGGAGATGCATACAAAGTCTTCGTAATATACATCATGCACTCGTCCGGGACAACGATGAACGCTTCTTTGCGGCAGTTTGCGGTGCCAAGGCCGGCTGCCAGTTTCTTTGCAGTCTCGCGGACTTTGGCGTCTGCACCACGCAGCTCTTCGTAGGACTTCGGGGCGAAGGGTGCGAACACGACATGGTGACCGCTGATTGTCGCGAGGAATCCGTACTTCTCTTCTGCCGGCGCTGTTCCTGCGGCATCAGTGATGGCGGACTTCGTGCGCAGGGGATGCTCCTTCCATTCATCGAGAATTTCTGAAGTGATGGCAGAGTAGGTGGAGAGCGTATCCTTTTTTGCGCAAAGGTCAGACTCAAGCGAGTGTTTGGTCTGTTCGAGATGACTGATCTCGCGGGAGAGTTTGGCCTGCTGTTCCTTGAGTTGTTCCTGCTTGGTTTGGTTTTCCAAGTTGGTCTTTACTGATGCAAATCCTATCCGGTTGATGTCGTTGAGCATCTGCCTTTTGACGTCATGCAGTTCGCTGAGTTCTCTTTTGAGTTCCTCAGCCTCCGCACATTTTTCGTCAAGGTCAGTTTTGAGACGGTGAATTTCAGTTAAGTCGCACTCACGCTGGTACTTCCATGAGTCCACCGTCCGCGTGAGTTCGTGGATGGTCGGAACAAACAAGCGGCTTCGTTCGTTGAAGTCTGCGTTGAGTGTTTCGATCTCTTTTTCGTGGGTCAGAGTGAGGCGGGAAATATTTTCTTCGGAGGCTGCAACACTATCGTTTTTCTCGCAGACGAGTCCGGCGTAGTCCGAGGTTAAGACATGGTATTTGGCATCAATTTCCGCAAGTTCAGTTTTATTTTCGGCAAGCTGTGTTTCAAGTTCCTGATATCTTGTAAGAGAGCTCTCCAACTCTGCTTCGAGCCTGCTGATCTCACTCATTTTGGCTGCAAGTTCGATATGCTGATTATGAATCTCCAACTCTTTTATCTTTTCATCATCAGACCAGTTTTGTGAGTTAGCTTCGTAGCTGTCCTTGAGAAGCTGGTGCGCGATTGTTTCGCCAGCAAGTTTCTCGGACAATTGGATGAATTGGATGGTTGCCTGTTCATATTTTTCGGTGAGTGCTGCGTTCTCGCACTTGAGCTGATCGATATTTCTATTTGCCGAAGAAAGTGAGTTCGCAATTTCCAGATATTCATTTTCCGCAGATACTATCTCGGATTGGACTTTTCCCCACGAAAATAATCGTTCCGAGACACCAGCGCCGGATAGTTTCCGGTATCGGTCTGAACCGCCAGTAGTATTATTGTCAACCATACCTCTGATACCTACTATATTTATATCATCATCGGTATTTAAGATAAATGTTCGTTTTTTAGTATCGCTGAAATCGCCAGAAAAATATCAGAGTTTGGGGGCAGGAGTTTTTCGAGCGAAAAAATAATTTTTGTTTTGAGGAAAATACGAAAATATTTCGTTGATTTTTCTGAGAAAAAAGAGGTGACTCACCGGCGAGTGAACAGGATAGAGATCTCAAACACCTATAATTTTTTCAGGTAAATTTTTTCGGAAAAAAATCCGACCCAATCTTTTTTGTGGTGTCTGGGGTTTGTGTTTCCTTTCAAACAAAAATCCGCCCGCCACTCAGCAGACATCTTTCTTCAACTTCGATGGATGTTTCACGCGAGTACACGGGATGATATCACATCTATGAAATCATGATATGCGAGGTTATTTTTCAAATGTTAGGACATATATCGAGATATACTCTCAAATAGCCCCATATTGAGAGTGTTTTTACCAACAAAAGACGATTCGGTTTGCAGATAATTATATTATTTCTGAAATCCAAAATACCATACTAAAAGGGAGATAGGCGGTGAAATATGGTGCTGATAAATGCCAAAAATAATGATAATGCGGTTTCGCCGGTGATTGGAACGATCTTACTCGTGATGATAACAGTGGTGCTCGTTGCTATTGTCGCAATCGCTGTGATGGGTATGGCAGGCAATCAGTCAGGGTATGTCGTCGGAGTTACGGTGGGTGCCGCAGATTCAGGGAATGATGCGGTCGTGACACTGTACAGCAGCAAAAATCTTCCTGAGTTGGTAAAGGTCGAGGTAATCGATGCCGGCTCTTCGCTTGGAGAGTTTGTTGAGGTATGGAACGGAACGGCAGGTTCTGCACCGGTCGGCGTTCCGTTCACGGCGAAGAAGGTTGCGAGGCCTGCTGAGGAGATGCAGTCATACTCGACGGAACTTTCGGTGCGGGGAACATTTGCTGACGGAACAGAGCAGGTGCTGCTTATGCAGGATGTGATTTTTTCGGGAGTAGAAGAGGTGGTGGAGGGGCCGACAATTGCTTTCGATAATAAAGTGGAGTGGGGTTATCAATATAGTATCGAACCCGAACAAGGTAGTCAAGTGCCAGTTTCTCAAGGGACATTATTGGACTTTGGAAATGGAGAGTATGTATATGTTAAGGATACTGGTGCAGGATATTGGAAAGGTAACGTGGAGGCAGGTTATAAGAGAAGTCAATTTATGAATACGGTTGGTAGTGGTGGTGCGTTCATCCCAGTGGATATTACACCAGAGAAAATCCAGAGTGAACAATCACTGAATAGCGCAACCACATCCATTACAACATCTGATCCTATAGGGACAGTGTATCGTGATGGTAAGGGGACATTATACATGATGATATCTCCTGCTAATTGGGGTACGAACAGGGTGATTAAAATAGGTTCAATAACCCCTTAATATTTATTCGATTGAACAGGATTTTTGCAAAGTCTTTGATCTCCATCACCAAGACTATCGCATTCACGCAATATTTTTCCCCATCACCCTCTTTTCTTCTTCCCCTCCATCTTCAGCAGATCCCTCTTGATCTGCAGATCAGGCGTGAAGCCGCCGAGCGTTCCGTCAGATGCGGTAACGCGGTGGCAGGGAACGATCAGTGAGGTAGGATTTCTCGCCATCGCATTGCCGACAACCCGTGGATGTGTATCAGCTACAAGAGCAACCTCGCGGTACGTCCGCGTCTCCCCGTAAGGAATTTTCGACACCGCCGCATACACGCGTGAATACGCGTTATCTCCGGAAACCGCAGCGGACACAAGCGGATCAAACGAATCAACCCGGCCCGCGAGAAACTTCGTGAACTGCACGGGAACCGGACCCTCAGGTGCGGTTCTGACGAACTGCACCTGATACACAACATTTCCCTCCCATGAAACAATAACCTTCCACAGCCCGAAGCTACATGAACCTGTTTGCATCATCCCATCACTTCCATTTCGCAAGAATTCCAGGCAACGTATCTGCGTCGCACTCTTTGAGCTCTGCCTTCATCCAGGGCGGAAGTCCGGAAAAGATCTCAGGATCCAAAAACCGTTCCTCGCCTAAGATAAGCACGCCGCGATCCGTCTCGGTTCGGAGAACGCGGCCGAGCGCCTGCAATGCCTTGTTCATCGCAGGAAGCGTATAGGCGATGAACTCTCCTTCGCTTCCAAACTTTCGCTTAAAGTAGCTGTTCACCATCCGCCTCACTTGTGTAAACGGTGCCAGAGGAAGACCAATCACCATCGCCGCAGTCAGTTGATCGCCGCGGTAGTCAAGCCCCTCGCTCCATTTTCCTCCGCAGACCGCAAACATCACGCCCGACTTTCGCTGACTCGGAAGGCTGATGAACTCCTTGAGTGCTGCGTTCGCCTCCTCGGTCTCGCGTGGCTCGATGAACACCTGCTTTGACCGAATTTTTCCATCACAGAGCTTCGCAAACTGCGACTGCAACTGGTACGAAGGGAAGTATATCGCAATGTTTCCGGGAAGCTTTGCGAACGCAAGAATGTAGGCGGTGATAGCCGCCGTATTTTCCGAGTTCTGCCGCCGCGAAAATGCAGTCGTGATATCACGGCTGCCGAGCACCAGACGATTCTCTTTTGGAAACGAGTTCGGCAGAGACAACGTCCCAACCGGCATCTCGCCGAAATAGTAACGCCGATAGGACTCTACCGGCGCAAGAGTTCCGCTGATAAGAACGGTCGCCGCATGCATCGAAACCATCTCCTGCAACCGGTTTGCCGGATCGATGTTTCTCACCTCAAGATTTACCGCATCCCCGTCTTTCACATAAACCGTCAAAAATGCCGGGTCGGATGAAGACCGGTAAATCCTGAACAGAAACTCGCACAGCCGTTCGATTGCCGTCTCGCGGTACTCAGCCTTCTGAATACTTGCCTCGCGAAGCGTCTCCTTAATCGACAAAAGATCATCTAAGATGTCGTCGAGTTTCGTGTAGAGCGAACCCTTGATTAACAATCTGTTAAAGATTGTCGGATCAAACCAGTCCTCCACCTCGTTCGACCGCCTCAGTCCATTCATGAACTCAGCAATTCTCGGCAGAACATGACGGACCGCATCAGCCCCGCGAACCTTTCCGCGGATCGAGGCGAGCTCATGCGAAGCATTTTCGATATCAGTCTCGCTGAGACGGATGCTCTGAATGCCCTGCACCACATCGCCGAGATTGTGGGCTTCGTCAAGAAGCATCATCACGTCCGTTGGCTCGCATTGGAGAGTCACATACAGCTGTTCGCGAATATCGTCGTTGAAGAGGTGATGATAGTTGAGAATCACCACGTCAGCCCCGCGAGCCGCAGAAAGCATCAGATCGTACGGACAGACGCTGCCGGCAAACTCATGCAGATCGGCTGGCATGACAACACCCTTCTGTGCCCGCTCGGCTTTGGTTCGCATCTCAGGAGACGGGATGAGTCTTCTCCCGCCGTCCTCTCCCTGCACAAATACACGGCTGTTCACAAAGTAGGGACAGATCATCGGATGATCGCGGTCCTGCTTTCGAATTTGTTCAAGGATCATCTTGTCCTTTGACGGAACCATCGAACCGCGGTCTGCCCGCTCCTGCATGAGAGCGGTCGAGAATGCTTTCACTCCCTCGCATCTGCGGTAGACATCGCCGTACCCGCCTAACGGACACATGTTTCCTTTGCCGATCAAGTAGACGAACTTGAGGTCACGCTTTTTCTTCTGCCTGATGAGTTCAAGTTCGCGGATGAAGATCTGCAGCTGCGAAATTGTTCTGACCGCAACAAAAATTTTTTTGCCGTTTGCCTCGGCAAGCAGGGGAGCGATCACGCTTGACTTGCCGCTTCCGGTTGGTGCATCCACCATGAGAATGCCGCCTTCCCGAGCGGTCTTTGCTACCGCTTCCAGCATCTCTTTCTGGTTGTTGCGGTAGGACTGATAGGGGAAGTAGTCGGCGATGGATGACATTGATGAGTTAGTATTGGACCTCCAGTAATAATGGAGTTACGCTTTGTCTGGTTTAACATCTTTCATCTTGAACCGCCCACGGAAAAACGGAACACACTGAAAAAAAACATCACGGAGCAGACGTGAACAACACGGAATCCGAAAACAATTCATTTCTGTGATGTTCACGCCTCTCAGTGATATTTTTCGGTGAATTTCCGTGTGCTCCGCTTTTCTGTGGGAGAAAAACCATTGAAAAAAAGTATTGGGGTATCCGTTGTGTGTGGGGATTATCGGATACCGACTATGAATGAATGCTTGTGTGTGGTGGTTGCTTGTGTGATGTTGCTTTTCTGTACAAATCACGACTCTGTAGCAGTCGTGATTCAATATTATTCAGACTTTGTAGCCGAATAACATTGTCTGTTGTGATCTTTTCAGGATTTTTCCCGAACTCTCACAACCATATACAAATAGAACTCCGCTGTATAAAACCTTTTACATAATGTGTTGGAAGCTCGTCATATTTTCAGACAAACTGAGAAAACAATTTTGATACGAAAAGGTGAGGCACGCGATTAATGAGTCTTATCGCGTGCCATAGGTTCGGCTTGTGGAGAACCGTATACCCGTTTTTTGGAGAGTATGTGTGTGTGGTATGAATGTGTATGTAACTGTCCGAAGGCTGGAAGACTCTGCCGGTCTTTGGACAAACTGTAGCTGTGGTTGGGGCAAGGGTGTTTTGCCCTATTCTGGCCTGTTCCTTCTGGTGATTCACAGATCTTGCCACTATCACAAATCCTGCCGGCAGCTTTCAATTCGGGGGCAAAAGCTGCCTTCGGAACTGGAGAGTGCAGTTCTGTAACGAGTGCCGACCCCTCCCCGGAGTTCTCAGAGTCTGGAGCCTTCACTCGTTGATAGTATAGTACGTCACAATCCTATAAAGGAGTATATTTAGTACCAAAATTTTTTCAGAAAAAGAGGGATATGTTGTATTTGAAGATTAAGATCTAACCAAAGGTTCACATCTTTTTTGTCTTGCGCACGCGGACGGCAACGCCGCGGGAAGAGCGAAGCATCTCATCAGCACTCATCGCAGCTTTTCCGGTCGCAAGATACCCCGAACCGGTCACATAGACCTCATCGCCTTCACGAATGTTTGGATCACAATTCAGAATACCGGGCGCAAGAATATCTCCCTGCGGCACAAAACCATCGCTGATCGTAACGCGGTAACCGGAGATGAACTGCCAGCCTTCCATCGTCGGTCTGAGAAGGCCGGTCGAGCTGTCGATGGAAAATATCTGCTGTTTTTTGTCAAAGATCTTCTGTTCAGGATACCTGCCTTTCGTTATCCATCCTTTCGTATCGACAAGTTCGCCGAACTGCCAGGCAAGCGTTCCGCGAATGGGGTCGGAGCGGCGTTTGCGGCAGTCGTGCAGGGCATTGTTCAGCGCCCGCAACGAGTCTGGGGAAGAGGGGCGGTCGTCATTGCAGGTGTGTTCAAGAACAACGCCCGCTTTTTCTGCAGCAGCAGTTGCCACGGCTTTTGCTCCTCCTTCGAGATGACAGATGACTTGTTCGTAACGATGCTTTGCAAGATATGCTGCAACGTACTCGACAAGGATTGCCGACTCTTCGCGGTCCCAATATCCGGTTACCGGTACATCATAGTGGCCGGCAGGATAGAGAAGTTCAAGCTCGCGGGGCACGACACCCAACGGCGAGGTGATGATGACCTCGTGTGCCCGACCTTCGACAACTCTCTGAAACTTTTGATGAGTTTTCGAAAGCGAGTAGGGTTTTCGTGCGGCGCAGGGCAGGAGGACGCAGACATCATTTCGCGAAGGAACAAATCTGTTCACCACGCGGTCTTCGAAGAATGCAATCTCCGGTCGCGTCATGGACTCGGCGGAGTTTGCCATGAAATGTGAGGACCGCACAGCAGGCAGAGCGGCTGAGGTGACTGGCGATCGGTCAAGATGACGGAGCAGGCCTACCTGTTCGGCATGAAGTCTGCATCGCTGCTCAATCAGCTCGCGAATCTGTCCTGACTCGATCCATGTTTTCACCACAGCAATCTCGCGGTCGAGAGCGAGTCTGTTATGCAGAGCAAGGTCGCCTGCCTTGCATCCTTCGCAGCCGCAGACGCCCTTCTCCATATAGGATGCATCGAACTCGCCTTCGGTCATGCAGAATTTTTTCTGGATGCTGGCGAGATCGACTGCGGTGTAATCAAAGAGATCAAAACCGGTCGCTATCAGCATCGCAACATTTGACGGAAGTGCGGATGCCGGAGAGTAGCGGGCAGTGTCTGGCGGAGTTCTTGCAAAAAGCGGAGAGAGATACTCCACATATCTGCGGGCGTTTCCGAGGACCGACCGCCAGCCGGGAACCATCACGACGTCGCCGGACTCTGCGGGGCAGTCTGCAAACGGATGGAAGGAGACCGGATCTTTACCAGCCACATAATATTTGTCTGCGTCAGACTTTGGTGCGGAAAGCGGGAGGTTGGTGAACGGCCGATTCAGCAGCGAGGGAAACAGCCTGAGTATGTCGACTGCTGCCGGAGTTTTTATCTCTTCGTCACCGACGCGGAGCATGCCGGTTCTGGCAAGGCCGTCGCGGACTCTCGCGTCAAAGACGCTCATACAATGACCTCGCAGTCAGGGAATGCGGTTCTGAACTGAGGTGCCCACTTCTCTGTTGTGGAGATGGTGACTTTGGTGTCAGGGTTGGTGGCGAGAAGTGCGGCAAGACCTTTGATGCCATAGGCAACCATGACCTCATCCCAGGACGGGATTTCGCAGGGACCGACCGGAAAAGTCTCGGCAAGCTCGTACGGCACCGGACCAAACGGTGGTTTGAATCCAATGACTTCGGCGAAGCGTGAGGGAATCGGTCCTCCGGCATCAATCAAAGAGACCTCCGCGAGTTTTACTCGTGGAATCATCTCATGATACTTTTTGACCTCGGTTCTGTCGCAGGATTCTGAACCGCGATAGAAGAATCTGCGTTTGGTTGCACGGTCGAGGTGTTCGAGCTCTGCCGCACGGTCCAGCAGTCTGCGGTATCCGTCAAGAAGCCTCGGGTGTGCACGGCAACGTTCGTCGACGAGTTCCCAGAGGGTTCCTTCCTGAACCGCCGCACGAACGCGGGAGATCTCTGCCATGGTGACGGCGAGGTTGTGGTAGGCGAGGAGCTTCTGTTTGTCGGGAGATTTTCTGAGTTCGTCCGCGGTGTGCGAGCGGCAGACCGGGCAGGCGCAGGGAAGCTCGCTCATCTCTTCGAGTTTGAGGGTGCCGGACGGCGTGATGTAGCGTCCCTCTTTTGCGTAGAGTGCGTAGGCTGCCGAGTCGAAGACGTCACAGCCGAGAGCTACCGCGAGGGCAAACATGGACGGGTGTCCTGCGCCGAAGAGGTGGACGCATGCTCCCGGGTTGAGACCTTTTTTGGCGGCGATGATGACGTCGACGAGTTCGCGGTACCGGTAGGATTCCATTAACGGGACGACCGCCCCAACCGGACAGTAGGCAAACTCCATCTCAGAAACCGCTCTGCCTGCGGACTCGCGGAGGTCTTCAAAGACTGCTCCCTGGACCGGTCCTGAGAGCGGTGCGTCGGGTCCGAAGATCTCTTTTGCCTCACGCATCCGGTCCATGGTGATCTGCATCTGGGCAATGACCTCTTCGCGGTCGGTGTCCGGATGCGTCGGAATGTCAAGAGGCACCCAGATGTCAGAGCCGATATCACGCTGGAAGGAGATCGTTTCCTCATTAGTGATGTCCACACTTCCGTAGACCGACATCTGAAATGATCCTGAGTCGGTCATGATGAGGCCGTCGAAGTCGAGGACATCATGCAGTCCGCGTTCGAGCGCCTGGTCACAGTACTCCTCGCTCTTGGAGAAGATGTAGGCGTTGGTGATGATTCCTTCCACGCCCATCTTCTTCATCTCGGACGGCGGAATTATCTGCAGGTGGGGGTTGACGACCGGCAGGAGTGCCGGGGTTTTGATGGTTTTGTCGCCGACTTTGAGTTTGCCGACGCGTCCTGCGATGTCTTTGTGGATTACTTCAAAATATATGCCCATTTTTTGTATCTGCTCCCTTAGGAAAATGTCAGCGTTTGATTGGTATTTGTTTGGCGGGAGTCCTATTAAATCTGGGGCTTTGAAAGAATTTTTCGAACAAAAATTGATTTTCTTTCATGGGGATTTTTGTCTCCGGTTTATTTGGAGCAACCATGAAACACGCGTAGCTCCGAGAAAAACACAGAATCTCGCTTTCCTTGGAAAAAACATGGAATATTCAAGAGAATAACTTCAGACAACAGAAATAATTTTTCTATCACTAACCCTGCAAACTATTTAGAAAAATATCTAAATACATTCCAGACAGAAAATATACCCAAGGCGGCACGCAATGGGATTTCCGGAAACCTTCAAAGCTCTCTCTGATCCTGCGAGACGGAAAATTCTCGTCATGCTCAAATCCGGCCGGATGTCCGCCGGGGAGGTCGCCGCAAACTTTGCGATGACAAACGCCACCATCTCCTACCATCTCTCCCAACTCAAAAAAGCCGGTCTTGTACTGGAACACAAAGAAAAAAATTTCGTGTACTATGAACTCAACATCTCAGTCTTTGAGGAACTGATGTTCTGGATTGCACAGTTCAAAGAGGAAAACCCGAATGAAAAATCTTGACCTGACCCTGATCCTTACTTCAATCGTCTGCCTTCTGCCGATTATTCCTGGTCTTGTGCTCTACGACCAGCTGCCGGACCAGCTTATCATTCACTGGAACGCGTCAGGCCAGCCGGACGGTTACGCACCAAAAAATATCGTGCTCTTCGGCATGCCGCTGCTCTTCTGCGGTCTGAACATTTTTCTCCAGTTCGTGCTTCGGACGGATCCGAAGATCAACAATGCTTCCGTGATGCTGGTCGCATTCAGCAAATGGATAATTCCCATCATTGGCATAATCGTGATGTCGCTCACGCTTCTTGCAGGACTCGGCATGGATGTCCCGATCAATGTGGTGATCCCAATTGTTATCGGTATGATATTTGTGGTGATAGGAAATTTTCTGCCGAAATCAAAACAGAGTTACACTGTCGGCATTCGCCTGCCGTGGACACTGAACAGCGAGGAAAACTGGAACAGAACACATCGGCTTGCAGGATATCTCTGGATGGCAGGCGGAGTTGTGCTGATTTTGTCTGCGTTCCTCACGCCCGCGTGGATGTTTGCGGTACTGATGAGCGCAATTATCGTGATGGTTGCGATTCCGTTCGCCTACTCATACAGTCTGTATCGAAAAGGGGTATAAATCCCCTTTACTCTACTGCGATGTAGAGATAACAGTGAGTTATTCCATCTTTAGTGCGGACCAGATCATTTTCCATGTTTTTTCTCAACATCTCCTCCACCATATTTTTACAGAGTCAATTCTATTTACACAAGTCTCTCTAAAGGCATTGGGATGCACACACAACTTAAATAAAATAACTCATCACCAATCGTGATACGAATAAAAAAATACGTATGATACATTTATATCAATTTTGCACCAATGATTACATATGAAAAAACTGGTGGTTTTTCTTACACTGCTCCTCGCCCTTGGTCTTCTTGTGCCTGGTGTTTCGGCAGTAAACATTGTAACAACCATGCCAAATCTCTGGGATGTGGCGGGGGAAATCGGCGGAGACTCAGTCATCGTCATGTACGTTGCCCCACCCGCGGCAGTTCACGTCTCCAGTGATACTATTGATGCCCTGCTTCAGCAGAACAGCGAGTTCATCAGAACTGCCGACATCTTCCTTGGACAGGGTGGATCAATGGACGGAACAGTCATCACCAAAGTAACTGAGTTCCGCAAAAAAAATTTCGATGAAGACACTGACTGGCTTCTCTTAAGCAACGTCTCCAAAGATGCAGTTCCGAATGTAACCGTCGCCTACGACAATCCGAAAGTTCTCCAGGGATACAGCGAAACAATTACGTACCTCCTCTCTACCGCTGATTCTCTCAACGCATCGGTGTATCAGAAAAATCTCAATACCTATCTGAAGAAAATATCCGAAGAAACAAAACTTTCCGCAGACGAACAAGATATCCTCTCAAACATTCCCATTATCTGCCACTTCCGGATCAAAAATCAGGCAGTCAACTGGCTTGGCATGGACTGCATTAACTCCTACCCTGATCCGACAACAGCAAAGGATTTGATCGATGATATCCATCAAAATCCGAACAAGTACAAATCCATTGCTGCAAACTCTTCTATTGGAAAAATAGTTGTCATCGAAAACATTGTCGCAGGATCTGACATGGGCATTGGAGTACACGAGGCACTCAAAGATACCGGAGTTCCCTGTGAAAGAATTATCTTCCTCAATCTTCCAAAATCAGCTGAAAACGTTGATACCATTTTCGACTACTATGCGTACAACAAAAATCTCATCCTCTCTCTTGCATCCCCCTCTGAAACACCAACAACAACACAATCTCCAGTTGGTCCCGGCCTTGCCTTTGTCGGTATTCTCGGTGCTGCCCTCCTTCTCAGGAGAAACTAACTCTATTTTTTTACTACGAAAATATAATTTCTGCATACTTTATATCTCTCAAAAATAAAGTATGCCATATGAAATGGCATGAGTCCTGCAGATACATGGAACTGTCCCGGGAATACACCGTTGAAGAGCTCGCAAAATTTCACGGACACCTCGGCCCCTTTATTGTCCTCGGATACCGAATGGGGAGGTTTGCTCTTCAACATTTTGATAACGATCCCTTTGCTCTGTTCGCAACCGTCTACTGTTCCGGCAAACCGCCGGAGTCATGTCTTATAGACGGCGTTCAGATTGGCTCAGGCTGCACGTTCGGCAAACGAAACATCGAACTCAGCGTGTCTCCGCATATCTCTGTTATGTTTCGCCACGCAGATGGTGGTGCGATTCTTTTGAAACAGGGATCATATCTCTCAAGGCGGTCAGAGTTTGATAATGTTGACAAAGAACTTGCTCTCGAAAACTTTGCCGAGGCAATGTACTCTATGCCGGACCAGGAATTGTTCAAGGTCGAGGAACTTTGAATGGATGATCCGATCATCCAGATGAACAGCGTCACGACAACGTACGAAGGTGCTGCCCATCCGGTGATTCATGATATCGATCTCGCCATAGGCAAAGGTGAGTTTGTAATCGTCGGAGGTCCGAATGGTGCGGGAAAAACGACACTGCTTGAAACCATCGCAGGGCTTCTGCCGATAATCTCAGGATCGGTTACTGTTTGCGGTCTTGATGTGATGAAGAGTGGACCGGAGATGCGCAAAAAACTGGGATATGTTATTCAGAACTTTGATTTTGATCCATACACTCCCTTCACCGTTGAAGAGGTTCTTCTGATAGGTCGCTATGGACTACTGGGATTTTTCAGACGACCGGGCACTGAGGATTTTGCAGCTGTCGACCGATCACTTGAACAAATGGGAATTACTGATCTGCGAAAGAAACATATCGGCAAATTATCCGGCGGTCAGCAGCAGAAAGTCCTAATAGCTCACAACCTGACAAAAAATCCTGATGTTCTGTTGTTAGACGAACCGTTCAGCAATCTGGATCTGGCAACACGTGAGCATGTTTGTGACATACTCTGTGATGTCGCGGATGCAGGAATTACTGTTGTGATAGTTTCCCATGCATTCGATGCTTTGCCAAAACGAGACGTCCGCGTTGTGGTGATGAAAGGCGGATCAGTTGTGCTGAACAAAATTGTACCCTCGGAACAGGTTCAGGAAACTGTTCGCCAGAGCTCGGAGGATTCAAATGCTTGAATTTCTGATCCCCAACAATATGATCTGCCATGCAGTCGAGGCGATGCTTTTTGCTTCGGTTGGTTGTGCAATTCTTGCGGTACTCATAACGCAGATGAAGATATCCTCGATAGGATTTACGATGGCGCACGGGGCATTTGCGGGAGCTGCTGTCGGCATGTTTTTCGGCATTGATATGACCATAGCAGCACTTATCGGAAGTGTTCTGCTTGCATTTATTCTCGGACCATTGTCTGAAAAATCCCGTATGCCAACCGATACAACGCTTGGAGTATTGTTTGGATCGATGATGGCTGTTGCTATATTTTTCTATGCATGGATGCAGCAGCTTGGTATCAGCTACAATGCGACTGCTTTGATGTTCGGCAGTGTGATCTCTCTGTATCGTGAGGAAATTTACGGACTGTTCATCATCATGCTGGTGGTGATTGTGTTTGTTATGATGTTTTATAAGGAGATCTCGGCAATGATCTTTAACAGAAAGATTGCTGAGGTTGCCGGAATTCGTACCAAACCAATGATGTATGCCCTGCTGTTTATGATTGCCCTGATGGTTGCTCTGACACTTCCGATTGTCGGGGGTCTGCTTTTGTACGTGTGGGTGGTGACGCCAGCGGCAATTGCGTACCAGTTTTGCGGAACACTCAAACAGATGATGATTGTGTCACCAGTTATTGCTGCAATCGTCAGTTTGTGCGGAACGTTTGTTTCTTTTTCGATGAATCTGCCGGTCGCACCATTTTCTGCGGTGCTGTTTGCCCTGGTATTTGCGGCAGCGGTGATTCTTTCACCAAAGCGCCGTATTGCAAAAACGATGATAAAATAAAAAGTGAAAAGAGTTATCCTCTTTTTGCGAAATATTTTTTGGATGCTCCGCACATCGGGCATACCCAGGTGTAGGGAATTTTTTCAAAAGTAGTTCCCGCCGGAACTGCGGGTGGAGCTCCTTTGGTCTCATCATATATGTAGCCGCAGGTGACACAAACGTACTTTGCCATGCTATCCCTTTTGTCGGTGATAATGGTAAAGTGTTTGCTTACCTGCATAAATTTTTTTATTCAACCTGCACAAAAGACTCTTTTCCGGCGCCGCAAACAGGACACTCCCATGTGTCAGGAATTTTTTCAAACGTTGTCTTTGGAGGAACATTTGGCACATCTCCGACCTCTTCATCGTAAATGTAGCCGCAGGGTTTGCATTTGTACTTTGCCATACATTCTCATTGTTCTGAGGATTGGTAAACCTTGAGATTGTTACATTTTTTGATTTTATGCAAAAAACGCGAATCGCATGCCTGCGGCCTGCTCACCGCTTCGCGGAATATCGCGAATAAAAAAAATCGTCAATGACGATTTTTCAAAAAGAAATTATCTGTGCCTTTCTGAACGGATAGATCTATTTAAAAATTACATAACATTATTAATCTCCTAAAAATCGCCATTGGCGATTTTTTTATTCGCGCTATTCGTGCTATTCGCGTTTACCGAACAAAACATCCCGACGAAACAGTTATAGAGTTTCGGATACGATACTCTCCAAGAAAAATGGCCGGAGATCCCAAACCACTCATCTATCTCAACAATGCCGCAACCAGCTGGCCGAAACCTCCCGAAGTTCTCAAAGCGATGACTGACGCACTTTCTCTGCCGGTGTTCGGCTCAGGCCGGACGACCGGGACGCAAGGGAAGGATTACGTAACTCTTGCCAGAGAGAAGGTCTCAGGATTTTTGGGAACCAAAAATCCTGAGAACATCATCTTCACAGAGAACGCAACAGCCTCCCTGAATATGCTGATAGCAGGATTTCTTGCTGGTCGGCAGGATACCTGCCGCGTCCTCACCACCGCCCTTGATCACAACTCAGTCCTTCGGCCGCTTCACGAATATCAGCAGGCAAACCGCATCAAACTCAACATTCTCCCGTTCACTGGCGGAGCAGTCAGCCCGAAAACTGTCGAAGACGCCCTCACACCTGACACAAAACTCATGGTCATGACCCATGGAAGCAATGTTCTCGGTTCCGTACAGAACATTCAGGCAATAGGCGAAGCACTCCAAGACCACGGAGTATTCTTCATCGTGGACGGAGCCCAGACAGCAGGCCACATTCCAATCTCACTCAGCAACCTGCCAATCGACGCGTTTGTGTTTACCGGCCACAAAGGACTTCTCGGCGTCTCGGGAACCGGAGGATTTTATCTGAAAAATCCTGACGAAGTTGCCCCGACAAAATTTGGCGGAACCGGCACAAACTCGCAGTCGCTCCTTCACCCACGCACGATGCCGGAGAAGTTCGAGGCAGGAACCCACAACTATCCCGGCCTCGCCGCTCTCGCCGCAGGAGTGGCGTTCGTTGAACGGAAGGGTGTTGCCGCAATACAAGATCAGGCAAAAAAGCAGACATCATCCATCATCAAAGTACTTGCAAAGGAAGAGAACATCATCATCCACAATCATCACCCTGACCTGCCGGTAATTTCTCTCAACATCCGGGATGTTCCCAACGATGACGTGGGATTCATTCTTGCGAGAGCCTACAATATAATTGTGCGAACCGGACTCCACTGCGCCCCGCTCGTCCATAAGATCCTTGATGACGGACAGGGCTCTGTCCGCTTGAGTCTCTCCTGTTTCACCACTGATGAAGAATGCCGGACCGCGGCAGAGGCAATTCTGGAGGTCGCAGAGAATGCGAATTCAAAGATCCGTTCAGCATAAGTACTGTGCTGACGGCTCGTTCATGAAGGAGTATCAGCTGGACTCTCCGGTTACGGAAGGATTTTTCCAGTATCTGAAAAACTTCGGAAAAGTTGAGACGATACCCAACCTCGGCCAGGGATTTTACACGTTTGAGAAACCTGACTGGTTTTCGATCAAAGGATTTGTCGGGGACACGACCGTTGAGGTGCGGTTCAGGACGCAGTCGATGGATCTGACGAGCGAGTTTCTGTATTTTCTGTTCTCGTCGTACCGGGAAGGGGAGACGATCGATCTCACGGTTCTGAAAAGAAGGGAGAGTTCGCTTTCTGAGCGGGTCAGAAAACATCTGTATGGAAACTCCTAATTTTTTTGGCGTACTCGCCGATATCAGAGCATCCATTTTTCTTTGCGATGCGTTTGAGTGCTGCGGTCGTGCCGGTCCCATACTGCATGGCTTTCTTGTGTTTCCATGCGATGTCTTTTGGAAGATATTTTTCAGCAACTTTTCGAAGGGCAATTTTTCTCTGGTCGCCACTCACTAATTCGTCGTCGGAAAATTTTCGTGAGACTTTGATGACGCGTTCGTCCATGTACGGCATGGAGTACCAGACGCCAAAGCATCCGGCGGCAGCCGCGTCGCGGGCACGCTGAGACGCGAGTTCGAGAAAATCTTTGGCGAGATCAGACCGGAGGTCTGGACTTCTGCCGTAACGTGCGTAGCCGCCAAAGAGTTCGTCGGCTGCCTGGCCGGTGAGAATTTTTTCTGCGCCAAAATTTTTTGCGGCGCGACCGATGAAGTATCCGGCGAGGCCTATCTCGATGTCCATTGCTGTTGCTGAGGGAAGGACAGAGAGAAGTTTTGGCAGGGCTTCTTCGATATCATCTTCAGCTATCTCGCAAACATTCAGTCGAAGGCCAAGTCTGTCAGCAGCGTCCGCAGCTGCGGCGAGGTCGTGCGAGTCAGAAAGACCGACGGCGATGCAGGGGAGATCAGCAAGGACTGCTATCAGAGTTGAGTCGACGCCGCCCGAGAGGGTGACGACCGCGGCTTCGCCGCGGTTGTCAGCCCGAAGCCTGACCGCCTCGCATACTGCGTCCTCCAGAGAAAGATCCGGAACTTCGGGATGGATGTGGAGTTCCTCGTCCGAGAAACTGATCACTCCTTCCGCGACCGGAGCTGGCATGATGCCGTAACAGTCCCGAGCGGTGAAGAGATCGTTCCGCAGAAAAAATTCTCCGCCGCATTTTTGCAGAGACGCAGGAGTGATCGATTCTATCTCCGTGCGGGTGAGAATGTGCCCGTCTCTTTCGATCCAGCCGCGAAACTCCATTCAGTATCCCCGCGAAAGTACTTCGAGTTCATCACGAACGCAGGAGCGGATCATTTTTTCGAGTGCTTTCATATCGATTGATTTTGCAGATTGATCTATTTCCAAGAGTTTTGCTTCCATAGCGCGGATGCCTTCGCTGGGTGTTTTCCCATATTTGAGAGAGATGGCGATGGCGTCCTCGTCAAGGCGGATGACCTTTGTTGGCATTGTGATAGAGATCAGCGGTGTTTCCATATATATGTTACAGATTGTAACAGAGAAATGTTGATGATGTTACGATTTGTAACTTAGCTTTCGCACACTGTTACTAATTGTAACAGTCATGATAGACAGGTGCGAGCGACAAAGAACAGATGTCAATAAACGAATTTAAGCTTGAGATCACCAAAACCGAAACTCTCTTATTTTTCCATGCCAATTGGTAACATAATCATACATTCTTCCAATGAAAATGTCTCCGTCTGTTTACACACCGCCCTTCACTATTACGAATGCGATGATCGATCGCATTGCAACCATCAGTGAGCTGGTTGGCACATTGTCCACAGCTGGGGCTGTGAACAAAAGTCCGTATCTTCGGAGAAATAATCGGATACGAACAATTCACTCATCACTGGCCATTGAAAACAACACGCTGACGCTTGCACAGGTTACTGCGATCATCAATGGACAACATGTTCTCGGTCCACCGAAGGAAATCCGTGAGGTCACGAATGCATACGAAGCATATGATCTGCTTCTGACACTCAATCCTTATCGCGTGGAGGATCTGTTGAAGGCTCACAAAATTATGATGATGGATCTTGTTCATGAGTCGGGAATGTTTCGGACGACAAGTGTCGGAGTTTTTGCAGGAACACAAATCGTCCATATGGCTCCACCAGCAGAACTCGTTCCTGATCAGGTGGCAAATCTTTTGGCATGGTGTAAAAGTTCGGATGTTCATCCTCTGATAAAGAGTTGCGTCTTTCATGTGGAGTTTGAGTTCATCCATCCGTTTGTCGATGGAAACGGAAGGATGGGGAGAATGTGGCAGACGTTGATCCTGAGTAAATGGAAACCCTTGTTTGCCTGGATACCGGTGGAATCCCTCATAGAAAAATATCAGGAACGTTACTACGCAGCTCTTGGTGATGCGGGAAAAACCGGAAACTGTACTGTATTTGTTGAGTTTATGCTTGAGGTCCTCGAACGTTCTCTAAAAGAGATCAGAAAAATGCGGATCTATGAGACTGTAAATGATACTGTATCTGACACCGTAAATGAGAATGTATTTGAGACTGTAAATCTTTCCGAGAAAGAGCGGTTTGTTCTGATGCATCTAAGAAATAACGAGAATATTACTATTCAGGAACTGATGAAAAAGACCGGATACTCCCGTTCGACAATTACCCGTAGCCTTGCTTCCCTCAAGGAAAAAAATGTGGTGGCACGATACGGTTCAGATAAAACCGGTAAATGGGTTGTTCTCTCTTGAGCACAGAAAAATTATCTGATAAATTTCTCCACCATTGCGTAGACCGGCATTTTCACCAGCTTGATGCAGACTCCGACAAGCACTGCCGCAATCAGTGTTCCTTCGCGGACACCATACACGGTTGAGAACATCAGCATCGACACAACGACCGACAGAATCACGAGCGTCACATCAAGCCCGATTTTTACCGTACCAAACTCCACCTTAAACCTGCGGGAGAATGCCGTAAGCATTCCTTCGCTTGCCATCACCAGAACATTTGGTGCGACTTCAAAGCAGATGCCGATAGCAAGCAGCACGCAGCTTATCACGACAAGCAGGAGCTGTTCGACATAACTTACAGGGACCAGCCAGGTAAATCCCCACAGCGTCAGATCGATAAACACACCGAAGATCATTGCGGCAACGAGCTGAAGCAGCTGGATAAGCTCAAACTCTTTTCGCATCAGCAGATACTCGATCAAAAGAAAGCATGCATGCAGAAGAATCGTCAGCATTCCAACCGTCAAGGGCACACCGAGACTTATCACATACGGCAGACTTGAGATCGGGGTAATTCCCATGTTGGCCTTAATCGACAGAGAAATTCCCAAGGCCATAACAAACAGGCCCGCAACAAACACAAGGTATCTGCGGGCTAACTTATAATAAACAAATTTTGGTTGCGTGATAACTATATTGGCGAGAAAAGTATTTGGGAGTTGCCTTTAGAATGGCATTGCATCCAAAATTATTTGTTGACAATGCGATGCAGTGAAAATATTTCGTCACAATTTTTTTTTGGAAAAAATTTTCAGAAAAAAAATTCGCGGTGACGAATATTTCGAAACGCGAATAGCGCAAATAAAAAATTTCTATCTATCGTCCAAAAAAATAATTTTAGTAATTTCTGAAAAAATCGCCATTGGCGATTTTTTTATTCCGCGAAGTGGTGAGCAGGCCGCAGGCATGCGATTCGCGTTTCAGAAAAATATTTTCACGCGCCCCTCACGTCGAATCAAAACCAACCATCTGATTGATCATAATCTCCGCAATATCAGAACTGTACTCACTCATCCGATGCATACTGTTTGCAATCGTCGTCATCGCAACAGCCTCTTTTACCTTCATCTTCTGCGTGATCGCAGAAAGTGTATGATACTCAGGCTTCAGCTCATCCGCAGCATCGATAATCGCGTTCGCCTCAGGAATACTGTTCGCATAAATTGCCTTGATACTCCGGTTAAAGATCTCAAGTGACGCCTCGCCCGCTTTTGTCACCTTCGCAACCACCGTGTGGTCAACACGCATATCGATTAGAACAAGAGCTGCCTCAGAAATCGCCACCGCGTGATCACCCACCCGTTCAATAATTCGCGAGATCTGATAATAGGTCGCAGCTTTTGCAGGAGTAATCTCCATCCTCCGCGACAGAGCAGGGTTCGTTACAATCAAAGAAAACTGCCGGTGAACCAACCAGTGCAGCCGATCAACATCCGAATCACGTGCCGAAACATCCTCAGCAAGTTCGCGGCGTCCCTGCTCAAGAGCATACAAAGCGTCCTCATGCATCGCCTTCACGATTACATACATTCGCCGAATCGTATTCTCAAACGGCATCTCCGAGGGATTCAAAATATCCTTCAGAATAATACTGTTGTCGCTTTCTTCCGCAACCTCCTGGCCGATCGTCATCTGCGTAAACTTCCGCACCACTTGCCGGACTTTCGGCGGAATCCGTCCCGCAGACGTTACACGAATCGTCGTAAAACCCGTAATATATGCACCAATAAGAGACCGCAGAAGCATGTTTGGATCAGGATAATCTTTCAGGGAAAACTCCTTCACCCGCGTTGTATTATCATACATCAGATTCGGTGTGAGAAGCAGGGTCCCATCAGCCTGGGCAATCACACCTACCGGATCATTTTTCTCAATCTTCTGCTGGCGGACCCAACCTTTCGGCAGGGAAATCACATACGATGACCCTCCCGTAACCTGCACTTTCCGAATTTCCATTGTCTGAAGTAGTATATGATGCGGATGCTATTTATTGACATCCACATACTCTCTATAGACGCAATAGAAATATAGAAAAAACGATTGCCTCATGTCGAAACAGAGATTACTCAATCTATGTCGAGTATCACTATACCACATAGCTTCTAATCTTGTAATCGGAAAAGCAGCGGTCAAATTCGCTGAGTTTTCCGGGTGTAATTTCTTATGCGTAGCTTCAAAAGCTCTCACAAATCTGGTCTTGCCGCTCTTCTTGCAGCAGCAGTTCTCGTTCTCGTGGTCCTCACCGCAGGATGTGTCAGCACACCTGCAGAGGATGATGTTTCCGGCACCATCTCACTTGCCGGCTCAACAACAGTTCTTCCGGTTGCCCAGGCGGTTGCCGAAGTTTACATGAACAATCACCAATCCGCAGACATTCAGATCAGCGGCGGAGGCTCTGGCGTCGGAGTAACCGCAATCACTGCAGGCACAGCCGATATCGGTATGCTTTCCCGTGACCTCAAAGAAACTGAAAAAACCGGAAACGACTTCAAAGAGTATGTCATCGGCCGTGATGGAATCGCCATCATTGCAAACCCTGCAAACACCGTCTCTGAACTGACGATTGCTCAGGTGAAAGACATCTATCAGGGTAAGATCACCAACTGGAAAGAAGTTGGCGGAGCTGACGCGGTAATCGTTCTTGTCGGCCGCGACAGTGCATCAGGAACCCGGGAGTTCTTCACCGAGTTCGTCTTAAACAAAGAAGACTCCGCAAAAACCATGCAGGAACTCAACTCGAACGGAGCAGTACAGAAAAGCGTCGCCCAAACCCCTGGGGCAATCGGCTATGTATCTCTTGAGTACGTTGACGGCACGGTCAAAGCATTCACCATCGACGGAATAAAACCCTCAGTCGCAACCGTTATTGACGGAACCTACAAGATCAACCGCCCGCTCCTGATGATTACCAAAGGAGAGGCAACTGGCCTTGCAAAAAGTTACCTCGACTTCATCCTCTCATCTGACGGACAAAAGATCTTAAGCGAGAACGGATTCGTTCCAATCGCATAATTCCTGTCACCAATCTTTTTTTCGGGGGAAAAAAATCATGACGGAACAAAACGACACCAAAGCAAGCAGCCGTGCAGTCCGGGAAAAAGCCATCAAATCTGTCTGGCTTGCTACCGCTCTCATCTCTGCTGCTGCGGTTGTCTTCATTCTTGGATATCTGATCTACACAGCCCTTCCGGCCTTTGCCGAAGTGGGGATTTCAGGATTTTTACTCAATACCGACTGGAACCCAACCGGCTCGACTCCTTCCTACGGTATTGCCGCACTTATTGTTGATACTCTACTGGTGACTCTTGGCGCACTGATCTTTGCCGTGCCGCTCGGGCTTGCCGCAGCAGTTTACTTATCGTACCTTGCACCGCCAAAAATCCGTGACACGGTAAAACCGATCATCGAACTCCTCGCAGGAATTCCTTCAGTGGTCTACGGATTTTTTGGTATGGTTGTACTCTGTAACTTTCTCAGAGTTGCCCTTGACATCCCGAGCGGATTCTGCTGGCTTGCAGCTTCCGTGATTCTCGGCATCATGGCACTTCCAACAATCGTCTCGGTCTCCGAAGACGCTCTCTTTGCAGTACCCAAAGATTACAAAGAAGCATCGCTCGGACTTGGGGCAACCTACTGGCACACCATCTCCCGCGTCCTTCTGCCGGCAGCGGCTTCGGGAATCTCCGCAGCCGTTGTGCTCGGCATGGGACGGGCAATTGGTGAGACCATGGCGGTTATGATGGTTGCCGGAAACGCTGCGATCATTCCTGACCCGATCTGGAACGTTCTCTCGCCGGTCAGAACGCTTACCGCAACACTTGGAATCGAGATGGCCGAAGTTGCGACCGGCAGTATGCACTACTATGCCCTCTTCGGTGTTGCGGTCGTGCTTCTTCTCATCACGCTCATCGTGAACCTCGCGTCTGCGTGGGTGATCAAACGAACACAGACCGGATCAAAAACCGGCTCACTCATCTCAAGCAAAACGAAAAGATATCTCAAACTCGCGGCAGCTACCGCAGCCGCAGTCATTTTCTTCTGCTTCCTTGTGGCATCACTTGGCATTCTCTGGGCGATTGGAATCTCAGCAACAGTTGCCGCCTGGTACTTTGGCAGAAAAAAAGTCTCGCACAAAATTGCAGAAAAAAGTTCCTTTCTTCTGATCTATGCCTGCACTGCTGGAGTCATTCTGATTCTCGCAATCATCCTCTGGGACATTTTTTCCAATGGTCTTCCGGTAATCTCCTGGGAGTTCCTCACCGAAAGTCCCAAAGATCTCGGCCGGGCAGGAGGAATTTATCCGGCAATTATTGGAACACTGCAACTGGTTGCCGGAGCAATCATCATCGCATTGCCGGTGGGAATTGGTGCTGCGATCTACTTAATCGAGTACTCACGCGAAAACTTCCTGACCAAAGCGCTTCGAACCGGAAACGATCTTTTGAACGGCACGCCTTCCATCGTGTTTGGTCTCTTCGGCTTTGCCTTCTTCGTCATCTACCTCAACTGGGGAATCTGTATGCTGGCAGGTCAGATCTGTCTCGCTCTGATGATTCTTCCAACAATCGTTCGGACGACTGAAGAGGCGCTCAAAGCAGTGCCGAACGCACAGCGGGAAGCATCGCTCGGACTTGGAGCAACCAAATGGCAGACGATTAGAAAAGTCGTTCTCCCTTCAGCTGCTCCCGGAATATTAACCGGCGCAATTCTTTCGGTCGGCAGAGCCGCAGGAGAGACCGCCCCAATTATGTTCACAGCTGTTGTGTTCACCAAACGATTCGTCAGCATGAACGTATTTGATCCGGTCATGGCACTTCCCTTCCACCTGTTCGTCCTCTCGACCAGTGTGCCGGGAGCGACCCCGCAGCAGTATGGAACCGCGGTCGTTTTGATCGTGATTGTCATGGCAATTTATCTTGCGGCAATCTTCCTTCGCAGACACTACCAGAACAAACTTCTCAGATAATTATGACAAGCGTTATTCAAACCAACAATCTCAATCTTTCGTACGGAACCAAACAGGCACTGTTTGAAGTGAACTTCCCGTTTGCAGAAAAAAAAGTTACCGCACTAATCGGTCCTTCGGGCTGCGGGAAGTCAACACTTCTCCGTTGTCTCAACCGGATGAATGATCTCATCCCGACGTGTAAGATCGGCGGAGAAATTTTGTTCAGAGATGAAAATATTCTGAACGCTGATCCTGTCGAGCTTCGCAAACATATCGGCATGGTGTTCCAGCGCCCGAACCCGTTTCCGAAGTCGATCTATGACAACATCGCGTATGGTCCCCGCGCTCACGGCGAGCATGATGCGTCAACGCTTGACAAAATTGTCGAGACGAGTCTGAAAGGCGCAGCTCTCTGGGATGAGGTCAAAGACCGGCTTCATGACTCGGCTCTCGGACTTTCGGGCGGCCAACAGCAGCGTCTCTGTATTGCACGAACGCTTGCGGTAAGTCCTGAGATCATTCTCATGGACGAGCCGTGTTCGGCACTTGATCCAATCGCCACCTCAAAAATTGAGACGCTGATAACAGATCTCAAGAAAAACTATACGGTCATTATTGTGACCCACAATATGCAGCAGGCAGCAAGAGTCAGCGACACGACCGGCTTTATGTACATCGGCAAGCTTGTGGAAGTGAATGACACGAAAAAGATCTTTTCCAATCCCGCCGAAGAACTCACCGAACGTTATGTAACTGGAAGGTTTGGTTAAAATGAATGAATATTTCCATTTGGAGCTTGGGTCCTATAAGGAACAGGTAAACTGGTACGGCCGGTTTGCGCTTGGTATGCTGAAGAACTCGCTGATGGCGTTTGAGACGATTGATCGCGAGGTCGCAGCAGACGTCGTCCGCCAGAAGGAGTATATCGCCAGCCAGTATGATCTCTTGAACGAGCGCGGTGTTCTGTTAATCGCTCTGAACCAGCCGATGGCAGCAGATCTCAGGCTGATCGCCTGTAGTCTGGATATGATTACGTCATCTGAGCGTGTCGGTCGTTACGGCAAAGATATCGGCGAGCTGCTTGTGCAGTTTGAGAACCGTGATCATGTTGCCCTGCTTGCAAAGCAGTTGACCGAGATGGGCAGCATTACTACGTCCATGCTTGATATTGTCTACAACGCGTTTGCTACCGGAGATACGGAGACGCTTTCGCCGCTTTCTGATATGGAGGAGACGATTGATCAGATGTATGATGTCATCTATGCTGATTGTGTTGCGGCAATGGAGGCGAATGTTTCGGTTGTGCCCCAATGCAGTGCATATCATATGATCAACCGCTATCTTGAGCGGTCTGCGGATCATGCCTGCCGGATGGGAGAGAAGGTCTACTATATGCGGACCGGTAAACGGGTGGCTATCGATCACGTCAGCGAATGACGTGATCTTTTTTTTGGAACGCTTCGTGAGAAAACGCGAATCGCATGCCTTCGGCCTGCTCACCGCTTCGCGGAATAAAAAAATATCAAAATAACTTATTTTTAGGCCCACCTACCAGTTCAAAAAAATATAAATGTTTTTTTTAAATAGGAGTTACGCGGTGTGATTTTTTAAACACGAACCACACGAAAAAACACGAATTATTTACCTCACGAAATATTTCGAAAAACACGAAATAGGATCTTGGATGTAGATGTAATCACTGAATACCTCCTAAGATCTGAAAATAAAGATGATGATCAGAAAGTGTTTCTGCTGGAATCAATCAACAATTACCGCATCGAAAATCCTATTTCGTGTTTTTCGTACTATTTTGTGAGTTTATGTTTCGCGTTTTTTCGTGTGGTTCGTGTTTAAAAAATCACAATGGGAGTTGTGTTGAAAAACCATTCTTGGCAGTCTCCCCACTTCACAGAATTACACCGTGTAAGTCCTATTTGAAAAATCGCCATTGGCGATTTTTTTATTCCGCGAAGCGGTGAGCAGGCCGGAGGCATGCGATTCGCGTTATTCGCGTTTCAGATATTTATCCTGCCCATCCACCACTCATTCAGATATAATCGCCGATATCCATCTCGCGGGAGATGACCGTGTCGCAGTAGCAGCAGCGGTATCCACGCGGGTGGGCAGTAAATCGGCTTTCAGCAGGCTCGCGGGTATTGGTGATGCAGTTCGGGTTCGGGCACTTGATAACGCCCGTGATATCAGTTGGCACTTCGACCGATTTTTTCTCGACCACTTTGGAGTCGCGAATAATACTGATCTTTGCGTCGGGCGCAATGAGAGCAAGTTTGTCCACCTCGGACTTGACCAGTTCGCGGTTCTCGATCTTGACCATGTCCTTTCTGCCGCCGCGACTGCTGACGACATTGGTCGCAACCGTGAACGTAATGTTTGTTCCATCCTGAATGCCAAGGATGCGGATCACCGTCAGGCCCTCTCCGGGCGTGATGTGATCGATTACCGTTCCGTTTTTGATCGGGGAGATGACAATTCCTTGATCGCCGACCCGCTTCATGATCGCATCACCTCATCTAACATTGCCATTCGGATGGGAACTCCGTAATGCGCCTGCTGGAAGTATTTTGCACACGGCAGATTATCAACTGACTGATCGATCTCATCCACTCTCGGCAGCGGATGCAGCACAATCATGGAGGGTTTTGCCCGCTCAAGAAGTTCGGGCGTGACCCGGTAGGTTGCAGCAAAGCTTGCGAATGCCGCAGGGTCAGGGAAACGTTCCCGCTGAAGTCTTGTCACATACAGGACGTCGAGTTCAGGAATTGTTTCTTCGATATTTTCATGCACGATTATTTCCATTCCGGCATCGGTGAGATCCTGCTTGAGATGGCTCGGCAGGTCAAGGCCTTCGGGGGCGATGGTGTGCAGACGAATGTCATCGTATTTTGTTAAGGCAGCTGCGAGGGAGTGTACGGTTCTGCCGTACCGCAGGTCTCCTTGGAGGCCGATGTCGATGTTCTCCAGTTTCATGGATTTGCGAATCGTGAAGAGGTCCAACAGCGTCTGGGAGGGATGCTGGCCTGCGCCGTCACCGCCATTGATGACGGGAACAGATGCTACTTCGCTCGCGAGTCGAGCGGCTCCCTCTTTTGGATGGCGGAGCACGATTGCGTCAGCGTAACCTGAGATGACGCGGATGGTGTCGGAGAGTGTTTCTCCTTTGACGATTGAGGATGCCTCGACACTTCCGAGGTTGAGAATTTTTCCGCCAAGTCGCATCATTGCGGAGGCAAATGACATTCTGGTTCTGGTACTTGGTTCAAAAAAGAGCACGGCAAGAATTTTTCCCTCAAGTTCATGTCCGGTGAACTTTTTTTGATCAAACTTTGCAGCAGCCGTGAGAAGAGCGTCGATCTCTTCACGGTCCATGTCCCGTACAGACAGGATATTTTTTTGATCATGTGTCATGGGTTTTTGTCCAACTCTGATATCTGTATTTGGTGTGGGAGAGATAAATAATGGTCGTCTTGGTTTCTTGATCAGAAAAAATATATTTGAAAAAAAATTATTCAAGCCCCATTCTTTTCCAGATACGCCGCAGTTCGTTTCGCGACATTTTCCTTCAGATTTTCATAGAAGAAATTGTAATCGTCTACATGAAAGACCCCTTCAGCAAACAGTTCCGGAGTGGAATACACTGCCGGATCCGGCGAGTCCGCGATCAGAACAACTGAACCGTCAACCTCTGCAAGATATGCGCCGGTAAAGTTTGCCTCCCTTGAAGTCACAGTACCGTTTTCGAAAAATACCGCACCATAGTTCTCATCAGCAGACGCATACGTCCCGTCCGTCTTCCAGTTCAGCGGATTAATTGCGATTGATCCCGGAAGCACAACAATGTTTTTATCGGAAATCTCTGGTGCCTGTGTGTGATATGTGATAATAACGCCAGTATCAAGCTCGCCTGTTGCGGGCTTCAGCTGCTTGTACTGAGCAAGCTCAAACTCCGAGACCGTATAGCCGATAAGATATGCGGCAACAAGTTTCTCCTGAAGCTCAGGATCAACAAACAGATCGATCATCAGCTGTTTGGCTCGGTATGACCCTTGCGAGTGTCCGGCAAGAATGAAGGGCTTTCCATCGTTGTAGTTGTCCAGATAATAGATAAACGCAGCCTTCGCATCCTCGTAGGCAAGTTTTCCGGAGACATACTGATTTTCTGTCCAGGTGCCGTTGCCCATCATCGAGTAGAGTCCGGTTTGCCGGTAGTATGGGGCGTAAACATTCGCCGTCTCTTCATAGACGCCTTTGTTCGTCATCACATTTACCACTGCCCGATCCCGGGCTGCCGGATCACTCAGGTTCATGGAGTCAACATACAGGTTCGTGGCCAGAGTCGGGTAGAGATAGAAAACATCAACAGCCTTCTGCTCAGAAGACGCGTCTGGCACCATCACCCAGTTTTCCGCAAGTGAGTAGTCAAGCGGTTGATAGGGCGAGTCGCTCGCAGGCTCTGTAGTGACACAGCCTGCGGAGATGACCACAAGGAAAAGGAAAGGAATCAGAAAATATCGTTTATCCATATAGAAGGTAATAGGAGTTTATTCTACATAAGTGATGCTGGGTTTCTCATAGAGATCTGAAACGCGAAGATTTGAAACGCGAATAGCACGAATAGCGCGAATCGCATGCCTTCGGCCTGCTCACCGCTTCGCAGCTTCGCGGAATAAAAAAATCACCAATGGCGATTTTTAAGGAGTTACGCAGTTCGTGTTTCAAAAACGTATCACATAAATTCTATAGAACTTACGCGGTGCAATTTTTGAAACACGAACCGCATGCCTTCGGCCTGCTTATCGCTTCGCGAAACCACACGAAAAAACACGAATAATTTAACTCACGAAATATTTCGAAAAACACGAAATCTGTTCTTGAGTTCAGAATCAGTCACGAAGTCTCTCGTAATATCCGAAAGTAAAGATGACGATCAGAAAATATCTCTGCCGAAATCAATCAATAATTTCCGTATCGAATTTCCTATTTCGCGTTTTTCGTAATATTTCGTGAGTTAAATTATTCGCGTTTTTTCGTGTGGTTCGTGTTTTCAAAAAACGTATCGCATAAATTCTATTGGGAAAATCGCCATTGGTGATTTTTTATTCCGCGAAGCTGCGAAGCAGTGAGCACGACGGAACGACTCCTGATAGGAGGAGTTAAACACGACGGAACGGCGTGTGGAAGGCATGCGATTCGCGCTATTCGCGTTTCATCAAACAGAAAAAGAAGCCCGATAAATCTTCTCAGGCACCAGCGAATGCACCCGCCACATATCCTCACTCGTCACGACTCCCTCCTGAATCATCCGCTGCATCTTGCGGGGAACCGACCGCGGACCATTCACCGCCCCAGGCCGTGAAAGATCATCCATATAATCACTCTCAAGCGTGAACTCGCGTTTCTCTAAAAACCAGTCCGCAAGAAACGGCTCCCTGACCGTCACTGACGGATGAAGCGGCGTATCAGTAGTCGCAAAATGTTTCACCACACGAGAAGGATTCATCCCAACTGCTCTTGCCATATCAGGCACATCCAAACAAGGACCGCTCTCTGCATGAATCTGCAAAGAACAGTCCAGCTCCCTTGCAAGCATCAAAGCATGGGAAAGCACGCGGTTTGACGCATCCCACACATTCTGCTCGACCGGATAGTGAGGACGGCCTGACTTCAGACCAATCGCTTTCCCTTCCGCCACATACTCAGCCGCCACATCCAAAGCCCCGCACATCAAACGCTCCGCATCCACCAAACTCATCCGCTGAGTTAACCTCCCGATCTCAGCAGGATGCACACCGCACATCGCATAACAACCACAGCCCTCAGTTCGCACCGCGTCCGCAGTTGCTAACAGTTCATCAAAAACAGATTTGAAATCCTCAGGCTTCGTTGGCGAAACCTCATGTGACCAGGAAGGCAGAGACACCAGAATAATATGCGTCCCTCCCGACCGCATAAACTCCCGAACAACCGACGGACCTACGCCAGCCCGGCGGTTGATATGAAAATGATCATCCAGAATCGGAAAAGACTCAGGCATTTTCAGTCAAGAATTTTCATCATCGGGTAACCATTCTCGTACTTCAGCTGTGCCCGACAGACCGCGTCCCCGAACTTCGTCTCAATCACCGCATCATACATCGCACCGGTCAGCTCCGAGTAGCCGAACGGATTCTCATTCATCAGCGTTCGATCAAGACGCACCTCAATATGCGTCACATACGGCTGAAGAGAAACCGCACTCTCAATTGCCGCCTCAACCTTCTCAGCCGTTGACCTGCTGATGGGCGTCCCCACAAACTGGTGGTAAAGTGCACCAAGTTTAATCGCTGCTTCAAACACTGCATTTTCTCGATCAGTTGCCATTTTTTTCCTCACAAAAGTTTTACCGTATCATTGCGCGGCGAAATAATATCGCCCGACCGCTTGAGTTTGTCCAGAAGTTTCTCAACCTCATCTTTACCATATTTGTGCTGACTCACCATCGTATCAATCACATTGTCAATCTTTGCCGAACCCGCACCCTCAGCAAGAATCTTGATCGTCTCACGAAGGATGCGTGTCATGTCGCGGCTGGATTTGGTGATGCCGGTCGCAACCCGATCGATATCAATCGCACCGGTAGCTGGGTCGTACGCGACCTGCTTTAAACAGGTGTCCACAATTTTTACCACACGCGTCGCATCCTCGACAGTGATCTCATCAGCAAGTCTAACGCGGGCGCTCGCTTCTGCGAGCCTCACAAGTGCTTCTAACTGACGGGCGGTGACCGGTACGGGTTTGTCAGAATCAATTGCGACGCTGCGGAGATTCTGATAATACTGCACAAGAATCTGTTTGGCATCATCGGTCAGCATCGGGAAACAGTTTCGTTTCGCATACGCGAGATATTTTCGAAGCAGCACGGCATCAATCTCAGGCATGACGGGAGCGAGCTCGCGTTTGAAGTACTCATCATCAGCGCCCGGAATCGGATGCTTCTTGTGATGCATAATCTTCTCGCCTGCCATGTGGGACTTTAAGATATGGTTCGCGATGTTTAAGTCGCGGACCGCATCAGGTTTGTCCTTCATGATGAAGATCAGATCAAAACGCGAGAGCAGCGAAGGCGGCATGTTGACTTGTTCAGAGATGTTGGAGAACTCGTCGAAGCGTCCGAGCTTCGGGTTTGCTGCGCCAAGAAGTGAACAACGGGTACGAAGCGTTGCGTTGATGCCGGCTTTTGCTACCGAGATGGACTGCTGTTCCATTGCTTCGTGCAGGGAGGAGCGGTCGTCCTTTTGCATTTTGTCCATTTCATCTACTGCGGCAATTCCTTTGTCGGCAAGTACGAGCGCTCCTGCTTCCAGCGTCCAGCGTCCGTCGCCGAGGTCGTCTTTGACTGCGGCGGCGGTGAGACCTGCGGAGGATGCGGACTTTCCTGAGGTGTAGATGCCGCGGGGAGCGAGTTTGATGACGTAACGGAGCAGCTGCGATTTTGCGATACCCGGGTCTCCGACAAGGAGGACGTGAATGTCTCCTCTGAGACTGCTGCCGTCAGGCATTTCTTTGGCAATCCCGCCAAACATCTGAAGAGCGATTGCTTCTTTGACTTCGTCGTTTCCGTAGATGGTCGGGGCAATGGATCTGGCGATTTTTCCGTAGACTCCCGGGTCGGTCGCCATGTCTTTGATGGACTCTTCGTCCTCTTCGCTGATGTTGACTTCTTCAAACTCTTTGATGGAGATCTCTATAGAATTACATTCAACGAAGAGGTCAAAGACGGTGCTTTTCTGTCCGGCAGTGATTCGCTGAACACTTCTGAGAATGCCGTTGACAATCACGCGGTCGCCGGGAGATACAATTCCACAGATGTCATCGACGATGTCGATGTCGATGTTCTGCGGCTGTTCGCCGCCGCGGAGTCCTTCGGGGGTTTCCTGAATGCGGAGTTTCTGGGAGTCGATGAAGGTGGATCTGTTCTGGACGAGTTCGAGTTTTTTCTGGGTGCACTCTGCGTTGCCGCAGACGTCAGGTTCGGTGTAGGTGCCGTAATCCTGGGCTTTGTAGGTGAAGTGGCCTGCTGGACAGCGGAATGCACCGATTACGAGCCTTGGCCGAACTTCGGTGACACGGCGGATGATGCCGTCAACACTGACGAATTTGTTGATGTGTTCGGCACGGATGTCTCGAATCTGGGTTTTTCTGGGGAGGTGAATGAATCTGATGTTGATTCCTGTGATGATATCTTCGGAGATGTCGTTTCCTTCGCGGTCTTTGCGGCTGATGAGGTGGCCGGTTCTGATTGCGTCGCGGATGTCTTCGAGTGTTTTGCCGGGGCGTTCGAGCAGTTCGTCAGCAAGGATGACACCGGTTTTGCCGTAGCCTTCGAGGACGTCGTAGCCGATAGTGAGGGATTTGGTGTACGGGTATTCGCGGGCGAGTTTGTTTAAGTCGGTTTTGTACTTCTTTTTCAGAAATACGCCCCACTCTTCCGATCTGTCGATGATTTCGAGTTCAGCTGCCACGTTCTCCCTCCTGTTGTTTATGTGGTTTGGTGCGTGAGGGATTAAGGATTTGGAATGTCTGGGTGTGGGGGTGAGGGGTAGAAATTTTTCAGTAGGAGTTACGCAGGGTAGGTAGTTACTCCAAACGAGACCAAGGACAGAAAAATCTCAAATGATGAAATTCACCATCTCATAACTCCTGTTGAAAAAATTTCCAAAAATTTTCGTTCCGGCATCTGTTATGTTCCAAACGGAACAGTTTGTACTTACCATTATACGTTTTGAAGGAGTATGATATTTCTATGAAAAGGTTCATTGTACCTGTTACTGTTATTCTTACCGTTCTGCTGCTGACAGCCGGATGTATCGGGACTGATACTCCGGTACAACAATCGTTATCAGAAAAACCTCTTGGTACTTGGGTAGTGATGCTCCCTTCTGAAACAGTAAACGGCACTGAGAGATACGACAGCTATGAACTGAAACTTTGGGAGAATGAGTTCGGCACCGTGATATATTCCCATACGGAAAAAGTGAATGACCAGACATCTACCACCACGTATCAGATGGAAGGACCAGTCATTAAAAACGAGAACAACTATACGGTTGTCACCGAAGATGCTGGTAACTTTACCCTGACATTCTCCACAGATACCAATTACTGGAGACCAGAGATTCTGACTCTGCCGGATGGAACAGAAGTAACGAATGAATTAATCTACACAGTGTACGAAACCTCCAGCATCGGCAGTGCGCCAAGCAGCGGGTGGGACTCGCCCAAAGAACCGGTCGGACTCTGGACAACAACCCTTCCCTCAAAAAATGTGAACGGAACAGAAGTTGTGGTTAATTACTCCCTGCTGTTCCTTGGAAACGATAATGTCACCGTAACCTATGAAGAAACACAGATACAACATTATGAAACAACAACCCTTCTCCTTACAGAAGAAGGAACAATGATCAATGAAGGGGACAATTACACCATTACCACCGAAAATCTCGGTAACTTTACCATGATCTGTTCCTTCACCGAAGACGGAGTATGGGAAGCGGGACCAGTGGTTTTGCCAGATGGAACACTTATCGAAGACTACTGGCATTTGATCACTTACAACAACGTCTACACCTGAATCACTCATCCCAATAAGAGGAAAATAATCTTCTCTTATCCCTTTTCTTACCCCCATTACACATCTATAAATTCCCGCAACCCAAAATAGTACGTGTAAATTGAGGCTGGATTTTATCTCCCGCCTCTGGTGAAAAAACATGAAAAACGATGACTCTACCGTATCCAGAGGATACCAGTCGGATCGTGTCTATATCTTTGACACAACGCTCCGTGACGGCGAACAATCTCCCGGCGCAACCATGACCCTACAGGAAAAGGTGCGCCTCGCCCGTCAACTTGAGCTACTCGGCGTAGATATTATCGAAGCAGGATTCCCTGCCGCAAGCCCTGGCGACTTTGAAGCAGTTCGTGCAGTCTCAAAGACCGTCACCAACTGTCAGGTCGCAGGACTCTGCCGGGCGGTTGCCGCAGACATCGACCGTGCATGGGAAGCCCTCAAACATGCAGCCAACCCGAGAATCCATGTGTTCCTGGCAACCAGCCCGATTCACATGGAACACAAACTCAGAAAAACTCCTGAACAAGTTCTTGAGATGGCAAAAACTGCCATCCTGCACGCAGCATCACTCACCAAAAACGTTGAGTTCTCTGCCGAAGACGCGTCCCGCAGCGAACTCCCGTTCCTTGCAAAAGTCGTCGAGACCGTCATTGACGCAGGAGCCACAACCGTCAACATCCCTGACACGGTAGGATACATCCAGCCTGAAGAGTATGGAAACATCATCCGCTACCTCACAGAAAACGTCAAAAATATCAACAAAGCAGTAATCTCTGTTCACTGCCATGACGACCTCGGCCTCGCCGTTGCAAACAGCCTTGCCGCAGTAAAAGCAGGCGCTCGTCAGATCGAATGCACCATCAACGGCATTGGTGAACGTGCCGGCAACACCGCAATGGACGAAGTTGTCATGAACCTCAACGTCCGTCACGATTATTATCAGTGCAGTTGCGGCATCATCACCGAACAGATCTATCCAACCGCACGAACCCTTTCCCACATTATCGGAATGCCAATACCAGCAAACAAAGCAATTGTCGGTGCCAACGCATTCGCTCACGAATCCGGCATTCATCAGGACGGCGTCCTCAAATGCCGCGAGACATATGAGATCATGGACGCAGCCGCTATTGGAAAAACCGGCAACGACATGGTCTTAGGCAAACACTCAGGTCGTCACGCAATCAAAGCCAAAGTCGAAGAACTCGGCTACACCTTAAACGACGATCAGATAACAATCGTCTCAGACGCAGTCAAAAAACTCGCAGACATCAAAAAAGAGATCTTCTCCGAAGACGTCGAAGCAATCGTCCTTGAAGAAATCTTCCGGATGCCTGACAAGTTCAAACTCAAATACCTGCAGGTCCACGCAGGCAACGGCCCCATTCCACCGAATGCCAGCGTCATCATGGAAATAAACGGCGAAGACAAACAGCTGCACAACTTCGGTGTAGGACCAATCGACGCAGTCTTCAACACTATTGGTACCATCTCAGGATGTAAACCTGACCTCGAACAGTTCTCAGTAAATGCAATTACTGGCGGAACCGATGCACAGGGAGAAGTAACCGTCCGCCTGAGAAGAAACAACTACACTGCAATCGGCAGAGGAGCAGACCCTGACATCCTCGTTGCCGCAGGAAAAGCCTACGTGAACGCACTCAACCGCCTCGCCAAAAAAGTGGAGGAAAACCATGCATAGAACCATCGCAGAAAAAATTCTTCAGTCTAAAACCGACCAGAAGATCACCGGCCCCGGCCAGATCGTCAGATGCAAACTCTCACTCGTTCTTGCAAATGACATCACTGCCCCCCTGGCAATCAAATCTTTCCGGGAAATGGGAGCAAACAAAGTTTTTGACAAAGACAAAGTCGTCTTTGTCTGCGACCACTTCACCCCGAACAAAGACATCGACTCAGCCGAACAGGTCAGCGTGACCCGCAGTTTCGCTCAGGAGATGGGAATCACCCACTACTATGAAGGAGGCAACTGCGGAATTGAGCATGCCCTCCTTCCCGAAGAGGGACTCGTTGGTCCCTGGGACCTTGTTATCGGAGCTGACAGTCATACCTGTACGTATGGCGGTATCGGCGCATTCTCAACGGGAATGGGTTCAACCGATATCGCAGCCGGCATGGTTCTTGGTGAGAACTGGTTCAAAGTTCCGCCAAGCATCAAAGTTGATCTCCACGGCAAAATGGGAAAGTACGTACAAGGCAAAGACGTAATCCTGAAACTTATCGGAACAATCGGCGTGTCCGGCGCTCTCTACAAGGCTCTTGAGTTTGGCGGATCCGGTGTTGACAAGATGTCGATCGAAAGCCGTCTCACAATTGCCAACATGGCAATCGAAGCAGGTGCAAAAGCCGGACTCTTCCCAGCCGACAAGAAGACGCTGAAGTACACCCGCAAAGCCGGACGCAGTGATGAGGAGATCAAACCTGACAAGTTTGCGATGTACGAGTCAGAGATTGATATGGAGATCAAAGGGATGGCTCCACAGGTAGCTCTCCCGCACCTGCCGGAGAATGTGAAAGGAGTCGACGAAGTCGGCGAGCTGGAAATTCACCAAGCGGTTATCGGCAGCTGCACAAACGGAAGAATCGAGGATATGCGTCAGGCAGCAGATATTCTCCGCGGCAGAAAGGTGGACAAACATGTCCGCTGCATTATCATTCCGGCAACTCCCCGCGTATGGAGCGACTGCGTGCACGAAGGGCTGATGCAGGTGTTTATCGATGCGGGAGCGATCATCTCCCCGCCAACCTGTGGCCCTTGTCTGGGCGGCCACATGGGAATTCTCGCCAAAGGCGAGCGGGCAATCTCCACAACGAACCGCAACTTCCGCGGCAGGATGGGATCGCTTGATTCAGAAGTTATTCTGTCCAATCCTGCGGTCGCTGCGGCAAGTGCTGTTACCGGTCGGGTTACTGATCCAAGGAGTCTGTAAAAATGGAGTATAAAGGCAAAGCCCACGTTGTCGGGGAAAATATTGATACGGATGCAATTATTCCGGCACGGTTCCTGGTAACTACTGACGAGGCAGAGCTCGGCAGACACTGCATGTCCGGCCTTGAAGAGAACTGGGTCTCCCGCGTCTCGAAGGGAGATATTATGGTTGCGGGCGAGAACTTCGGCTGCGGTTCGTCCCGCGAACATGCGCCTGTCGCAATTAAAGGTGCGGGCATTCCGGTTGTGATCGCCCACAGTTTTGCGAGAATTTTCTACCGCAATGCGTTCAATACCGGACTGATTCTGCTTGAGGTCGGCGATGAGTATCAGAAGATCTCTGACGGCGAGATGCTGACTGTTGATACCGAGAAGGGAACGATCACAACAGCAGAAGGCGTTGTCATCTCCTGTTCTCCGGTTCCTTCATTTATGCAGGAGATTTTGGATGCCGGCGGGCTTGTTGGGTATGTGAGAAAACAGATCGGGGCTGAGTAAGGTGGGAAGCTACAAAATTGCGGTTCTGCCGGGCGATGGTATCGGTCCTGAGGTTGTTGCTGAGGCGGTGAAGGTTCTTTCAATCGTTGGGAAGAAATTCCATCACTCGTTTGATCTGCGGTATGCGGACTTTGGCGGTGCGGCGATTGATTCATCCGGCGTTCCGTTTCCGCCTGCGACGCAGGAGGTCTGCATGAGTTCAGACGCGGTTCTTTTTGGTGCGGTTGGCGGACCGAAATGGGATACGCTTGATCCGGCTATCCGGCCGGAGAAGGGACTTCTTGCGCTGCGAAAAGCTGCCGGAGCGTTTGCGAACCTGCGTCCTGCGAAACTGTTTTCCGAGTTAGCGGATGCATGTTATCTGCGGCCTGATATTGTGGCGAACGGGATTGATATTCTGGTTGTCCGCGAGCTTATCGGGGATGTTTACTTCGGTGAGCCGTCAGGGATTGAGGTTCGTGACGGCGAGCGGGTCGGTTTTTCGAATATGATTTATGCGGAGCATGAGATCCGCCGTGTGGCTGAGGTCGCGTTTGAGACGGCGATGAAGCGAGGCAAGCGGTTGTGTTCGGTTGATAAGGCGAATGTGCTGGCGGTGTCACGGCTCTGGCGCGAGGTGGTGACAGAAGTTGCCAAAGGGTATCCGGAAGTGGAGCTGTCCCATATGTATGTGGATAATGCGGCGATGCAGCTGGTGAGAAATCCTGCGGCGTTTGATGTGATTGTGACGGGTAATTTGTTCGGCGATATTTTGTCGGATGAGGCTGCGGCGATTACGGGATCGATTGGGATGCTGCCGTCCGCATCGGTTGGGGGAGCGAATACTCCGGGTCTTTACGAACCGGTTCACGGGTCTGCTCCTGATATTGCGGGGCAGAATCTTGCAAATCCGGTTGCAACGATTCTGTCTCTTGCGATGCTTCTGCGGTATTCGCTGAATCTTTCAGCAGAGGCTGACGCGGTTGAGGCTGCGGTTGCTGCAGTTTTAGCGAAAGGTTACCGGACAGGAGATATCTACCGCGATGGAATGAAGCGGGTAGGCTGCACTGAGATGGGGCAGCTGATCTGTGACGCGGTGTGATATTTTTTTCTTTTTTTTCTACGTTTGATTGTTACGTGATTGCTGATTGCTGATTGCGACGGTAGTTTGAGAAAAGGTGTCTGTCGTGGAAAAAATCCCGCACACTCCAAAAAGAGAAGAAGAGTGCTCCGTAAGTACTCTCGTGTTATCTATATTGTATTGATCATATATAAATGGGTGCTTTGTCTGGATTGATTTTTTTTCAAAATAGGACTTACGCGGTATGAAATAACATAAGGAAAAGAGATTCTCTGTCTTTGGTTTTATTTGGGGCAACCACGGAACACACTGAACACACGGAATTCCACGGAAAAAACACAGAATACCGCTTCGCTTACGGAAAACACAGAAAGCCTAAGGAAGTTGGCATCTCAAAACGGTAACATATACTAATACCCGTACACTTAGGCTTTCCGTGTTTTCCGTAAGCGAAGCGGTATTCTGTGTTTTTTCCGTGGAATTCCGTGTGTTCAGTGTGTTCCGTGGTTACTCCAAGCGAGACCACCTACAGAAAAATCCGCAATGAAACTCATCACCGCGTAACTCCTATCAAAAAAAAACAAAAAAAATTCGAAGCCTCATCACCTTTTACCAAAAGAGGATGACATCAGCAATCAGCAATCACCTAACAATCAAAGAACCTCTCACTCATACTTCCGCTCAGCCGCACCCACAATACCGCCCGCAGTCTTTTCCCCGACCCCTTTCACCTGCATCAGCTCCCCAGCAGTTGCCGAAAACACCGCACGAAGCGTTCCAAACGCCGACAAAATATCGCGTGCAGATTTTGGTCCGACCTCAGGCACAGCCGTTAAAATATACTCAAGCTCCTCTCTTCCGCTTCGTGCAGACTTGTGGCGGTGGAAACTCCGCTCAGACTTTGCCTCGCCCAGATCCCTGCGGGCAAACGCATACAGCATGCCGGCAGTCTCCTCCGCATCCCGCGTAAACACGAGCGACACGTCAAAGTCCACCGCAATTGACGCAAGCGTGTTGCGGATCGCATTCGGATGAATATTTCTCAGCTCATACAGATCCGCAATCGAACCTCCCTCAACAATCAGAACCGGTCTGGACGCAGACTCCGCAAGACTTTTTACCTGACCAAACAGATCCCGGTCGACAAGCGTATCCACAAAATCCTGCGCAGTCTTTCGTTCAACAAGAACCCGGTCACCAATGGCGTAGTCTCCGACCGGCAAAGCCGCAAGCGTAATCTTTGCGCCGAGATTGCTGAGATGCTCGGCAACCTTGGAAGACATCTCCCGATTATCGATAACGATTGCAGGACGCTCAGCATCATCCGATTCCGCAGACGATGCGGCTGCCCGAAGGACAGCGTCAGCAAGCGTCATCTGGGCTTTTGCAGGATCGGGTGTTGGAAGCGGAACATTTCCGCTGCGCATCGCCTTCACGCCTTTCTGCATCTGCTTCTCGCGGGTGCTGCTCACCCAACGGAAGGTTTCATCAGTCGTCCCTTTCGTGATCAGAACGATGATCTTTCCTGACGAGTTCCTGCCGGTCCGCCCCTTTCGCTGAATACTCCGCACCTCGGAAGGCACCGACTCGTAAAAGACGACGAGATCAGTGGACGGAATATCAAGACCCTCCTCACCAACCGAGGTTGCGACCAGCACATGATACTTTCCTTCGCGGAACTGGCGGATCGCTTCGATCTGTTCCTTCTGCGACAGACCTTTCTCGGTGTCGCGGGATGCCTGGCCCACGAACCGGATCGCAGGAACTCCTGCTTCTGCCAGATGGTGCACCAGCATCGAGACTCCGTCGCGGTAGGTTGCGAACACAATCACTCTGGATTCAGCGTCCTCAACCAGTTGGTCGCGGACGATTCTCACCACTTCGTCAGCTTTGGGATGCAGTTCCTTCTTCCAGTTGTCTGCAAGGGCAAGCAGGCGCTGGAAGCGTTCGTCCGAACAGATGCGTTTGCTTGCTTTGCTTCCAGCCCCAGACGCTCCTTCGCTTTCGAGCCGCATCAGATACGCTTTCAACGCGGTTGTTCCCTGCGATTCAGCCATTGTTACGCCGTGCTTGAGCTTCATCAGCTCGGCATGCACTGACATTGCAGTGTAGGCTGTGCGGTCGCGTTCATGCATTCTGGTCTGAATCTGTGCCATGACGCCGTTTAGCGCTTTCATGGAAAGCGCTTCACGTCGGGGGACGCGGTAGTTGAGATCGGTGAGAGTTACGAGCCGGTCATCGATCATGCTGTTTAAAACGCTCAAGGCAAGCCAGAGGTCTTCGGGCAGATCAACCGACCGGTACTCGATCTCCCGTTCATGGACGTAAGCACGAACGTCTGCGTCAGTCTCAACACGGCTTTCAACGATGCTGACCGAGAGATGTCCGCAGATTTCAGCGACCATCTCAGGGTCAGAACCGGGAGACGCGGTCATGCCAAGGATAAGCGGCTGAGTTGCGGTTGCGGCGTAACGTTCGGCGATGAAGACGTAGGCATAGTTGCCGACAGTTCTGTGGCACTCGTCGACGATTAAGAGCGAGACGTCGCGGAGCGAGTAGCGTTCAGCGATGAGATCATTTTTGATGACTTCAGGCGTTGAGATACACAACTTCGCTGTTCCCCACATCTCGATTCGTTTTGCCGGCGAATTGCTGCCGGTAAACATGGCGACGTCGCCTTCTTCGAGGAGAAGATTTTTGGAGAAGTAGCGGTAGTGCTGCTCGACTAAGGGTTTGGTCGGGGCGAGCATGAGAATTTTGCCGATTGAGAGCCTCTCGGCAGCGACGCGAAGGGCGACTGCGGTTTTTCCCATTCCTGTCGGAAGAACGACCAGGGTGTTGCCGTCAAGTGCGTGTCTGGCGATGTTGGTCTGGTATGCACGCTCTTCGATGGTGTCCGGAGGGATATTGGGATGGCTGACGTAGGGCATTGGTATTGTAATAATATTGGTTGGGAGGATAGAAGAAAGATGAGGTTTGTCAGGATTAACCAACATATGTACCCACGTAACTAAATTGAAGAGTGAACATCTATTTCGTTCAAATGAAATTAAGCCCTATGAAAATATTATTTGTTCTTGAAAAAAATATGTCTGACGTAGTTCAGCATCACAGACATCAATTGTCGAATGCGAGAGATGGAAATATAATAATATTTTACAAAGAAATTTGGCTGAGGGAAATCACAAATATAGTTTTCATATTTTTTAAGATTATTATATATGGGTTCAGGAAATGTCGAGTCAATAGGTACAGACATATATCTATCGGGTCTGTTATAAAGATCTTTTCCCTCCTTTATTTTTCTCTCAAGAACGTTTTTCTCCAAATATTTGGTTTTGTTAAGCTCCTGATGAGAAAAAGATGTGATTTTATAGATAATTTTGTCAAGACCTCCCAAGTAAGAAAAATGCCATCCTGCTTCCCTGATCTTCAGGGATGTTTGGTAATGTCTAATTTTAGTAGGAGTATTTCCTTCGTTTAATTCTTCCAATAGAAAGGAACTATACTGACAATCAATATCTTTTTTGAACTCATTATATCTTAACACCTTCACTGCAGACCAATTTGGATTGGTGTAGTTAAGATAATTCAAATAATAATAATACATCTTCATTTCAAGACATTTTATTCCAGGGGTTGCAGCAGCTTCCAAAATGCTATCTGGCCTTGGTATTTCATCTATATCAGAAATAATTACAATATCATCAGCATTACAGGTTTTTAGGCCTTCCATTATACAATTTCGTTGATAGTTTTCATATGTCCATGAAGTCCTGTACTCCGGATACTCATTAACGATAATATGTATTATTTTATCATTCCATTTTTCGAACCGTTCTTTATTTTCATCAAAATAGAGAGGCTTATCTATATTTGAATGAGTTTTAGTCGCTTCAACAAGTACAAATTTGTCTATAATCTGATCAAGTGTTTCCAGACGCAATTCCAATAAGTCTAATTCATTAAAGAAAGAAAAACAATCATAAATCATAATGTTTCAGTCCCATATACTAATAATCTTGAAATCCCGATCTCGGGTGTAACATCAGCCTTCCACCCCAACATATTTTCTGCTTTACTAACATCCGGCAGTCTCCGAGTCGGATCGTCCTGAGGCATCGGATGATAAGTAAGATTTTCCTCTTTATCACATATCGTATAAATCATTTTGGCAAGCTCCAGAATTGTCATCTCATGAGAACTGCCAATATTCACCACTTCCCCAGTACATCCGTCATACGCTGCCAAACGCAACAGACCGACAACAGTATCTGTCACGTAACAGAAACACCGCGTTTGTGATCCATCACCAAATATCGTTACTGGTTGCTCATGCACAATCTGATCCATAAAACGCGGGATAACCCGTCCATAGATACCATCCGCACGAATTCTCGGGCCATATGTGTTGAAAATTCGTGCAATCCTGACATCAACACCTTTCTGGCGAAGATATGCCATACACAATGCCTCTCCGCACCGCTTCGCTTCATCATAACATCCCCGAGGACCAACTGCATTCACATTCCCTCGGTAAGTTTCCGGTGTCGGAAAAACAGACGGTTCCCCATATGTTTCACTCGTTGATGTAAACAAAAACTTTGCATGATTTTTTGTGGCAATCTCAAGAGCATGCATTGTCCCGATAGTATTCGATCGGATAATCTCAATAGGGAACTCAGCAAACTCAAATGGTCCAGCACGAGATGCGAGGTGGAACACATAATCAAATGGGTCATCGAGAGATAAATCCTTAGAAACATCCTGCACTATCATAGTAAAGTTCGGATTGGATTGAAGATGAACTATATTTTCTTCGCGACCGCTGGAGTAGTTATCAAGACAGACTACGTTTGCGCCAAGTGCCAAAAGGGACTCGCACATCCATGAGCCAAGAAAACCTGCACCTCCGGTTACCAGGGCTCTTTTTCCCTCATAATATGAGGGAGTTATCTTTGAGATAATTTCGTTAATTTCATTAAAACTCACATTGACCACCCTTCAGAAGTCCTTCTCGTAATATAGGACCAAACACAGAATGTTTCAAAGTCAATTCCAGATTGGATTTCATCCACCCAGGCTTGTCACCGATATCATATCTGGTACATGCCGTAACAAGTCCAATAGAAGCCTGAAATTTTCGAAGAGCGTCCGTCAATTGAATTTCTCCTTTCTTTCCAGGTTTTGTTTCCTTCAATAGATCAAATATTTCGGGAGTCAGTAGATATCTGCCAATTGCTCCCAAATTCGACGGAGCATCTTCCGGTTCGGGTTTCTCCACAATATCAGTAATTCGATAATGGGTATCATCGATACGGTCACCTGCAATAATTCCGTAATCACGAATTTTTTCCATTGCCACTGGCTCAACGACGATGATCGGTTGGGTGTATCCAGTATAAGCGTCAGACATTTGAGCGGTACAGGGCTTCTGTCCTGCGTGAGGAACACAGATGGTGTCACCCAACAATACTGCAAACGGCTCGTCACCACAGTGATGCTCAGCGTAGAGAATCGCGTCACCAAGTCCACGTTGTTCCTTCTGTCGGATAAAATGTATATCTGCAAGTTCTGAGAGTTGCTTGTTTTCCAATAATAGCTTCTGATCTCCAGACTGTGTGAGATGATATTCCAACTCTAATGATGAATCAAAGTGATCTTCGATAGCTCGTTTGTTCCTTCCAGTAATAATAAGAATATCATCGCAACCGGATGCCACAGCCTCTTCCACAACATACTGAATAACTGGTTTATCCACGACTGGTAACATTTCCTTTGGCTGAGCTTTGGTCATCGGAAAAAATCTGGTGCCCCATCCGGCAGCAGGAATCACAGCTTTCGTTACCTGTTTCACCAGCATACACCTTCTGCATCAGAAATAGTAAGAATATGTCTTCCATCAATAATAATTCGGGATTTCATGCCGTCGAACTCTTCGCTTAGCTGTGAAAATTCAGACCATTCTGTCATTACAAGGCAGGCATCAGCATTTATCAATGCCTCTCTTGCGGAATTACAGTAGAGAACATTTGGGAAGACATGTTTCATATTTTCTCCTGCCATTGGATCATAGCAGACAGGTACGGCGTTTTTGCCAAGCAGAGATGCAATAACTGGTATGGATCTGGATTCCCGAATGTCATCAGTATTATCCTTGAAGGCAAGCCCAAGGACAGCAATTCGTTTTTCTTTCAGATCAGGAAGATGTCGCTCTAAAATTCGGATCATTTGCAGGGGCTGTGATTCATTCACAGCAAGTACAGCTTGAAGAAGAATTGGATGCACTCCCGCTGTTTCGGATAATGCAGCGAGTGCCGAAACATCTTTTGGGAAACAACTGCCGCCGAAGCCTGCACCGGCATTCAGAAAGTGGGGTGAAATACGATGATCAAGACCAACGCCTTTCATCACTTCATAGACGTCCACATCTAACTGTTTGCAGAGATTCCCGATTTCATTGGAAAAAGATATTTTTGTAGCGAGAAATGCATTCGCGGTGTATTTAATCATTTCAGCGGCAGTACTGCCGGTAGTGAGTACTGGAACGTCCAAACCAGAATAGACATTTTTCATTACGTTCAGAGTTCGTTCGTCTGTCGTGCCAAGAACGATTCTGTCGGGATGCAGAAAGTCATCGATTGCCCTTCCTTCACGAAGGAATTCAGGATTCATACAACAGTCAAAGGACTGTTCCGGTAATTTTGATGCAAGAACCGGACGAACAATATTTTGGGTTGTGCCGGGAGGGACAGTGCTCTTTACAACAATAACCGGATAAGGTGTAGAGTGTTTGACAAGTTGGTTGGCAATATTTTCTGCAGCAGAGCGAATATAGGATAGATTTGCACTACCGTCAGGGTTTGGTGGGGTTCCGACAGCTATGAATATCACGTCACTCTCAGATACTGATGTGTACTCAGTAGAGGCACGGAGATTTTTACCAATATGGTTTTTCAGAAGTTCAGAGAGACCATTTTCATAGATTGGGGGGATAGCAGAATTTATTGCGTTAATTTTAGTTTCGTCGATATCAACAATCGTTACATCATGACCGAGATGTGCAAGGCACGTTCCGGTTACCAATCCTACGTAACCGCCGCCGATTATCGTAATATACAGGTATTTATTCATTTGACTTACCATTTTGTCACTCGATCTCTACCCATAATGTCGCATAATGGGCAGTAAGACAACGATTCAATGAGGTATTTTTCGTACCCAATATCTTAGTAATGTAGGACATTGACGATGATAAAATCATCTATAATTGTTTAAGATGATATCATTAATCTACCCGTAATATTGCGATTCAGCGAAATTATATGTGCAATTAATTTTCTGATGACTCTGATATGACACTCCCAATTTTCGAGAAATAATTTGCACCATGATCGAGATAATACTGTGCAATTTCACAAAAATACACTCATAAAATATTGACACCATCTCAAATGGTGAAAATGTTCCTCACCATAAGGGCAAGGAATATTTTCATGCAATAAAAAGGGAAACTCAGTTGAATGAGATCATCTCAACTGATCGAACGTCTTCTTGCCGTTCATCAGCTGGTAAACAACCGCAGGAATCTCTGCCAACGGCAGCCGCACCTGCTTCATCGAGTCGCGGTCGCGAACGGTCGCGGACGCATCCTCCTTCGTATCATAATCGATCGTAATACACACAGGAGTTCCGATCTCATCCTGTCTACGATATCTGCGGCCGATAGCTCCAGCATCATCATACTCAGTCTGGACGCCCTCGTTCTGCAACGCGTCCACCAGCTTACGTGCAATCTCATCAAGACCGTCGCGTGCCATCAGCGGAAGAACCGCAGCCTGCACAGGAGCAACGCAGGACTTGAACCGCATCACCGTTCTCGTCTCGCCGTCAGCAACATCCTCGGCATACGCATGCTCAAGAACCATATAGCTCATCCGGTCAATACCGTACGATGGCTCAATCACATGCGGCATAACATCCTCGCCGAACACATCGACCATCTCGTCCTTTACCGTGTACATCTCTGGCGGAACAATGATTTCCTCGCCGTCAACAACAAGGTGCAGACCGTCAGGCTGCGGCACAGCGGTTGGCATAAGTTCAGCAATCGCCTTTGCTTTATTACGGAACATCGGTCCCATCTTGCCGTAGTTGGGAACAATTGCCTTGTGGTGGACCTTCTTTGCCTCAGGATACTGGACAAAGATCGTCATCTTCTCGCCCGAAACTTTGGAGTGGGCCTTCAGATCATAGTTTGTGCGGTCCGCAATACCCACAATCTCCACCCAGCCGAACCGGTCAGAGAGAGCTTCTGCATCCCAGCAATCGGTCGCATAATGCGCACGCTCGTCAGGCATATGCTGACGGAACCGAATTTTGTCAGGATTGAAACCGATCGTGCAGAGGATATCATGCGTCATCGCCACATAATATGCCACATACTCGTTCGCAATAATGCCTTCGTCAACTGCCTGACGCATCGTCTTCGTAATTGCCGGAGCATCCGTCTCCTGCTGGGCAATGCCGCATAAGGGCATTGCATAATCTGCGTACCGGGAGAAGAACGGATGATCCTTTTCCTCAGGGTGGACGAAGATCTCGGCTTCTGCCTGCGTGAACTCACGCAGACGAATCATTCCTTGACGGGGCGAGATCTCGTTACGGTAGGATTTTCCAATCTGAACAGCACCAAACGGCAGATGATCGCGATAGAATCTGAGAAGCCGCGGGAAGTCAACGAACATTCCCTGGGCGGTTTCGGGACGAAGATATCCTTTCCGCTGTCCTCCTGGACCGATACTTGTGGTAAACATCAGGTTGAAGTCGAAAACATCAACTGGTCCGAGAACTTTGCCGCAGGCCGGACACTCTTTGTCGACGAGGACGTCATGCAGATCCTGTTTGGACATGGTTCCTGCATGCGGAATGCCAAAGGATTCTGCAACGTGATCAGCTCTGAGGAACTCCAAACAGTGCGGGCACTGGAACATTTTGTCAGAGAAGCCGCCAACGTGACCGCTCGCAACATAGATTGGTTCAATACCAACGGTCGGGCATTCAATCTCATAGTATCCTTCCTGCACGACGTAGAACTTGCGCCAGACATTTTCAATTCTGCGCTTCATCATTGCGCCAAGCGGGCCGTAGTCAATGAAACCTGCAACTGAGCCGTATATCTCAGAGGACGGCCAGACAAAACCGCGTCTGCGTGCAAGTTCCGTGACTCTTTCGTAGGTATCTTCCATATCTGCCATGGTTTTCCGGTGCTGTATGTATGGGGCGGACAGACATATAGTTCTCTCGCTGTTGTCGGGTTTGTGTTTTTGTTCGCTGCTCCGCCCACGGAACACACTGAACACACGGAATTCCACGGAAAAACATCACGGAGCAGACGTGAACAACACGGAACTTACAATTTCGTGATAATTTTTCTCGTGATAGGACTTACGCGGTATATGAAATAGCATAAGGAAAAGGGATTCTTTGTCCTTGATTTTATTTGGGGCAACCACGGAACACACGGAATTTCACGGAAAAAACACAGAATACCGCTTCGCTTACGGAAAACACGGAAAGCCTAAGTGTACGGGTATTGGTGTATGTCACCGTTTTGAGATGCCAACTTCCTTAGGCTTTCCGTGTTTTCCGTAAGCGAAGCGGTATTCTGTGTTTTTTCCGTGAAATTCCGTGTGTTCCGTGGTTACTCCAAGCGAGACCACCTACAGAAAAATCCCAAACAATGAAACTCATCACCGCGTAACTCCTATCGTGATAATTTTTTTCCTTGTTGTTCACGTCTGCTCCGTGATTTTTTTCTGTAAAATTTCCGTGTGTTCAGTGTGTTCCGTGAGCGGAGCTACGAGCACGAACAGCGAACACAAATTTTGTGACCATCGATACAGTTTTTAAATTCCATACCAAACATCATCTCATCACAACCTCTCCGGTGTATTCATGTCCGCTGAAACAACCATGATGGGGATTTTTCTCCTCCTTGCCTGCACGCTGATAGTTCTTTTTTTAAGCAGCAAGATCAATCTCCCAACAATCATCGGATTTTTTTTGACAGGTATTATTATCGGGCCATCGGGCCTCAACTTGTTCGATTATGATCAGGTCAGCCTTGTCGCAGAGTTTGGTCTGATTCTTCTGATGTTTACGATCGGTCTTGAGATCTCGCTGAAGAAACTTCTGGAGATGAAGAAGCTCGTTCTCATCGGTGGAGGCTTGCAGATCATTCTTACCACAATTTTTGTCTGGGTTGTTCTAGCTGCGTTCGGCATTCCCTCAAACACTGCTCTTCTGCTCGGACTGATGGTATCAGCCTCTTCGACCGCGATTGTTCTCAACATCTATCAGAACAATGGACAGATTGACACGAGACATGGAAAACTGCTGCTTGCAATTTTAATTAGTCAGGACATCGCCGTAATTCCTATCATGTTGATGCTCCCGATGCTCGCGGGAACCGGCGAGAGTGTTATGGAGTCGCTTCTGATGCTTGGCACGAACATGATAGCTCTCTTAATCGTGATGCTGATAGCTCTGGTAGTTGTTCCAAAAATTCTCGAGGTGGTAGTCTCACGAAGAAACCGCGAGCTGTTCATCATCTCGGTGATGACGATCTGTATCGGTATTGCCTGGGTGCTTTCGCTTGTTGATGTGTCGATGTCGCTTGGTGCGTTTCTTGCGGGAGTGGCGATTGCGGGGTCAGAGTATAATCATGAGGTTATCGGAATCATCATGCCGATCCGGGATATGATGACGGGAATTTTCTTCATCTCAGTTGGTATGATGCTGTCGGTTGCCGTAATGATGGAAAATATTGTGCTGATTTTAGTGCTGGTTGGTCTGCTGATTTTGGCAAAGACGGTGATAGCAACTGCGTCCGGATGGATTGCCGGAGCGACTGCGGGGACAGCGATTATCGGGGGTCTGAGTCTTGCTCATATCGGAGAGTTTTCTTTTGTTCTTGGATCGTCAGGTCTGTCGCTTGGTCTTCTGACTGACGGGATCTATCAGATTTTTCTCGCGGTTGCGATTATTTCGATGACGATTGCGCCGTTTGCGGTAAATGCTGCGCCAAAGATCTCGCAAAGAATAGTTCACGCTGCAACGCACGGGAAAGGTGGGGCGGCAATTTCTCTGACGCCGGAAGCTGCAGCAAAGGTTGACGAGGAGGGAGGGCCTGTTATTGTGGTAGGTTTTGGGCCGGCAGGGAGGTATGTGGTTCGGGCGCTGAAGCGTATCGGCCGCGAGTATATTATTCTTGAGTTGAATCATGAGACGGTTGTTGAGGAGCGGAGAAAGGGGGAGAGTATTCTGTATGGGGACGCGTCGCTTGAGCCGGTTCTTCATCATGCAGGTATTAGTCATACGCGAACGCTGGTGATTACGATCTCGGACTCTTCGGCTGCCGAGTCTATTGCGGTGATGGCCAGAAGGCTGAATCCCTGGACGACGATTATTACCCGTGCCCGGTACACGAGCGAGAGTTCGGCGCTGTTTAAGCTGGGTGCGGACGAGGTGATTGCAGATGAGCGTGAGGCTGGTCTTGCGATGGCACGGCGGGTATTTGCGAATGAGAATGTTCCGGCTCAGGATCTGGAGCAGTATGTTTTGGATGTGCGGGGCGAGATGTTTGCCGAGCGTGAGAAGGTGCTGCTTGAGAAGGTGATTGGGAATAAGGTGCAGAAAATTTCGTCTGCTCTTGCACCTTCGTCGAAGTCGGATTTTGTTCATATTGCGGTGAGGCCTGATTCTGAGGCTGCGGGTAAGGCGCTTGCTGATTTACATCTGCGAAAGAGGTTTCATGTATCGGTTGTGTCGCTGCATCATGCGTCAGGCGAGGTTATTCTGACGCCTGACGGGACAAAGGTTCTGATGCCTGAGGATATGCTGGTTCTGAGCGGAAAGCGGGAGGATCTTGAGCGGGTGCGGGCAGTGTTTGGGGATGGTGTACACGTGGATGATGACATTTCGAAACGCGAATAGCACGAATAAAAAATCGCAAATGGCGATTTTTAAGAGATTGTGTAAATTATTTATTTTTAGAAAAATCGATTCGTTTTGAGAGGCAAAGAGAATTTTTTTGAAAATCGCCATTGGCGATTTTTTATTCGCGCTATTAGCGTTCTTCGCGTTTCAAAATCATCTCCCACATCAAAAAAAGCCATTCGGATCTCTGGAGCAAAAGCGGTTTGGGGGTAATCATACAGTCGTTGTGGTTATTAATTATTTGCTTCCGGTTCTGTTGTTTGAATGAAGGGCAGAAACATCCAGAATCATTATATGCTTAGAAGTATATTTTCATCGAATAACCCGTTGGGAGGATATACAAATATGGCCCCAAAGAAGAGACAGAAGGATTTATTGAAGCTGTTTTCTGATATTACGCAGAAAACGAAGATTGTGGAGCCCATGAAGCAGCTCCACGGGACGCTTCGTGATCAGGATGCGGTCGAACGTGAGATCGCCCTGATCATGCGGGAGATTCAGGACCGTGGATTTTTCAAGACCAAGCTTGAGCCGATTCAGCTTGCGCGTCTGATCACTGCGTTTCATGCAGGAAAGAACGACACCGAGATCGCCCGCGAACTTGGAGATGAGAAGCTTTCCAAGACCGTTGCCCGTGCACGAGTTCGGCTGAAGCTGTTCCGCGAACTGGACTTTAACATGCCCTTTGATCAGGCCCAGATGCGGACGTTGATGAGTACCGATAAAACCATGCGGGAGATCTCCGAGGAGTTAGGGATAAGCCCGACAACCCTTCGCGAGTACCGGCATGTAATCGAACAGAAAGAGGATGTGACGCTCGACCCGTATCTGGAACGCATCCGTGACGTGATGGAGGACCGGGATCTGACGGAAAAGATGGCGTCGGGTCTGCAGGAGGACACGCTTGGCGAGGCCATCGATGTGTCTGAGTCTGACAGTATCGAGATCAACTAACTTCATATCCTATACTTTTTTTTCGTTTTTCCTTGACCTATTTCTATTTATAGCATCAGGGAGGAGTATATTGCATGTACATCAGATATGTCGGTCACTCCTGCTTTTCACTGGAAGGGTCCAAAAAAATTCTAATCGATCCACAGCCTGCAGATGCGGCAAAGGTTGATGCGGATCTCGTTTTGGTTACACACGGACATGGAGATCATCTGGGAATAACAATACAGCTGAAGAAGCAGACGATCGCAATCCATGAGCTTGCAACATATCTGTCTAGAAAGGGAGTCACGACAACCGGAATGAATATCGGAGGAACGGTTGTTGTTGACGACGTCAACATCACAATGGTTCCTGCAGTCCACTCTTCCTCGGTGGAGGAGAATGGCGTGGACCTCTACATGGGAACTGCGGCAGGTTTTGTGGTGGAGATGGACGGGGTTGTGGTCTACCATGCGGGAGATACGGGACTGTTTTCGGACATGAAGCTGATTCATGAGTTGTATCATCCTGATGTTGCCCTGCTGCCGGTAGGCGGCCATTTTACGATGGGACCAGATGAGGCGATGATTGCGGCTGAGTGGATTGGCGCTCCGCTGGTTATTCCGATGCATTACAATACGTTCCCGGCAATTATGCAGGACTTAACCGGGTTCAAGCATGCGATCGAGTCGACGACGTCGATGACGGTGGATGCGGTTTCGCCCGGAAGCGGCGTTACGGTGTCGCCCAGAACATAAAATATTTTTTTTTCGTTTTCTCAACAGGTGTATTGAAAAACCTGATAACTCTTTACAAAATAGGACTTACACGGTGCGATTTTTGAAACACGAACCACACGAAAAAACACGAATAATTTAACTCACGAAATATTTCGAAAAACACGAAATCTGCTCTTGAGCTCAGAATCAGTCACAAAATCTCTCGTAAGATCTAAAAGTAAAGATGATGATCAGGAAGTGTCTCTGCCGAAATCAATCAATAATTCCCGTACCGAAACTCCTATTTCGTGTTTCAGACCTCACACTACCTTGCAGCATCACGGCTGGTGACTCGTTAGATGATGATCCTCATAAGAGCGATCACGAGAATGCCAATTCTTGCATTCCTGTGATTCCAAGGATGAAAGTTGCTGCTGTGAGAGGTGTCATGCCGTCCTCGCTTCGATGTTTCGAAGAATTTCTTCCAGTCTTTCTTCCGTTACCGTTGTGTTGTGTTTGATATTTTCCGAGAGCTCAATCTGGTAGTCTAGTATGACTATCATGAACTGGACCGGAAGAGGCGGATTTTTTTTGGCGGCTGAAATTCTGTCGATTTCGGCGAGAACTTTTTCGGGTTCTTCTGGTGAGTAATATCCTTCGAGGAGGATGGTGAGGTAGCCGGTTTCGTTGACACCATAGTCGCTGATGTTTCGATCGTACTCTGTTACTTTGTTCCGGAGGTGGCTGTTGATATCAGGATCACTGGTGGTGTAGCCGGATGCATTGAGCATTGTGCTGTAATTTACTCCGTCCACTCCCGGCCGGATGAGGATAAGGGTTCCCGGGGCGGCGGTTACTTTGGTTTTGTTTTCCGGCGGCTGAGATGCGATGATGTTCTGAAGAATTTCTGTCAATCTTTCTTCCGTTACGCTTGCGTTGTGCTTGTATTCGTCCGAGATATCAAGGCTGATGTCTATCTCAGGTATGATGAACTGGACCGGAAGAGGTGGGATTTTTTTGGCGGCTGAGATTTTATCGATTGCGGCGAGAATTTTTTCAGGTTCTTCCGGTGAATAGTATGTTTCAAGGAAGATGGTGAGGTAGCCGATTTCGTTGACGCCGTAACCGTTGATACTCCGGTCGTACTCTGCTGCTTTGTTCCAGAGGTAGTTTTCAATATCCTGATCTTTGGTGACATGACTGGAGGTGTTGAGAATTGCGCTGTAGTTCACCCCGTCCACTCCAGGCCGGAGGAGAATTACGGTCCCCGGAGCGGCGGTTACTTTGCTGATGTTTTCCGACGGCAGTGGCGGTTGCGGGGGGGTATCTGAAGCTCCCGCGAGGAGAATAACTGCGAGTATGGCCGCGACTACAAGAATGATTGCGGTTATTATGAGAAGGTGTGTGTTTTTCATGATATTTTTCCTTAGAGAATGATCCAGAGGAGGAAAAAGTAACAGATGACGACACCTATCCCAAGAAGAAGGAACAGTCTGATCTTTTTTGGCTCGGCATTGTTCTTCCGCATCTGACGGAATGCATATGCATAGAGAGTGACTGTGACTATGATGAGCAGAAAATAGCCAATGACCATGAAGGTGTTCATGATCTTTTACCGAAAAATTTCTGCAACTCACCACAGGCAGCGTTGAACTCAAAGGTTAGTCCGTTGAATAGCAGACCGAACACGACGCCGAACGTGTAGATGGAATATGTTCCTGCGAAAAACTGCGAGTAGTTTGTCATCAAAACATATCCGAATGCTGCGATGCAGATTAACAGGACGGCAAAGAGGAAGAGGCGGAGTATGTTCGCTCTTTTTCCTATGCAGACCGGCTGGTCATCTGCATTTTGTGCGGTAAGAGTTGTCATCCGATACATGGCAGAGAGCGTGAGGATGCCGATAATGATGCCTGCGATGTAGAGCGCCATGCAGAATTCTGAGGTGAGTTCTGCGTGATCTCCATACCATGAAAGTACTCCGCCAAGGATAAAGGAGAGTACAAGCGGAAGGATCACGATGAGTGAGGCGGTAAAGCGGTTGTGCATTTTTTTTGTTCCTGATTTTTCAAATTTTTTCAATTCAGATCTGCTGTTCCTCATACAACAGTTCGTTTGGGAAATAGTAGATGATGGCGACTGCGGTAAAGCCTATCGCAAGACCTATGATGTACGATAGTGGGGCGAAGCCGATTTTTTCCGGCATGTAGCTGCTGAGGAGATATGCAACCCATACTACGATGCCTGCAAAGATGAGGAGAATTGATGTAAGGATTGCGATGCCGGATTTTTTCAGGACTACGTTTTTGGTGTCTTTTGTTTCACGGACATCGAGCAGAAATGCGGCAAACATTACGGCAAAGCCGATGAGAAGACCAAAGCAGTAGGTGAGCAGGGAGAGTTCCGGGCTTGATCCTGCGAAGGCTTCGTAACTTCTGAGAGGTGTGGCCATTGTGAGGGAGCCGAGGATGAGGATGGCGTAGAGTATCCATTTTGTGCGTTTGCCAAACATTTTTGATATATTGATGGTATTGGAAATGAGCCAATATAATAATTGTGGACAAAGTATGATACTTTGGGAGCGGCGGGTTTGGTAAAGTGTGAGATTGTGATCAATAGCTATATTAGAGGTTATCAGCAATTGTTTTTGTATGCGTCGCTGGATTCTCATTCTCTGTCTTCTTGGTATTTTGCTGAGCGGAACAGGGATGGTGTCCGCAGAGATGGTTGGGAACTATACTATCTGGGATATGGAAATCAGCCCGATGTATGAAGAGATTGTTCCCATAGATGACGGAAAAGAGATCGTCCTTGTTGAAGGATGGGGTTATTTAGAAATCTGGCGACAGATAGTTATTACGGACTTGGTTGCCATTTTTGAGGGAACAGTCCTCGAGTGGCCTCTCATCATTTTCTCTCCGGTTATCTTTGCTCTTCTTGGATTCATTTCTGTATTTATCTACACGTCCCGGAAAAATCAAAAGATCTCCCTGCCTCAGGAAAAAATTCTTGCTTATCTTCATGATAATTCAGGCTCTACCCAGCAGCAGATCATCTCTGCTGTGGGAGCCTCCCGCGGCTCTGTCTGTTATCATCTGCATGCTCTTGAGAAACAAAATAAAATTCATCCGGTGACCCGCGACGGACGTTCCTTCTATTACACCAGTAAAGATCCGGGCGACATGCTGGAGCAGACAATTCATTATCTCCTCTCGCGGGAAAAGTCCGGGAAATTTTTACAGACCCTGTATCTTCATCCGGGAATTACGAGAAAGGAGCTTGCGGGGCAGCTTGGAATAACGCCTGCTACTGTCCGGTGGTATCTGATCCGGTACATGGATGAACGGGTTTGCAGAACAGAAAAATGCGGAAAGGAGTACTGCTACTCGCTCACGGATGAGGCGAGAGAGATCTGTGAGCGGTTTGCGGAGGAGAGTGTTGCGGGAAAAAAAGATCAGGAACGTTATGAGTAATGATGGGAAAAAAATTGTGAGTTGATTTTGTTTACAGAATTTTTGCGGAAGAAAAATGATGAAGTTGATCAAACCGACAAAAGATCAAAGTCTATCGATGGGCATCGGATTCTGCGACGGTCTGGGAAGTTCACGATCTGAATAGGCAACATGCAGAGGGTTTGTCGTGTTCCGCGTATACTCCCGATTTTGTACTGGAGAGATGTAGATACAGTCATCTGTCAGATAAATCACACCTGAGATCAGATTGGTATCTGTGATCAGCAGTTCAATCCGGGAGTTGGGTAAGTCTGTAATCGTTCCTTTGTACATTGTCCGGACTCCGTTCGGATCTCCGAACACAATAAAACCTGGCGAAACAGCAGTCATTTCAGCGGTATAGGGCTGGCCGTACAATGTGATTGGCAGAGTAAGATTCTTCCACTCTTCCGGATGCAGTTCGACAAAAGAGAGCAGAGTAAACGATCCTGAGTCGGTGGTTTTGGTAGAAAATACGTCGGGTATCTGAATTGGACCATAGTTCTGTGTAGCAGTCTGAAATCCCTGAGAGAGTTCCAGACCAGTACTGTCTCCTGAGGATATGACAATGCTGTGTCCGGGAATGGTGAAGACGGGCGGTTTTGCGTCCTGCACGTCCATGGATAATATCATCCAGAGTCCAAGAACAAGTACGCAGATTAGGAGTAATGTTATCAAGGCTGTCGATTTTTTCATGTGTGTTCTCCGTTAAATATGTCAAATTTTTTTGGTCAAATATGTGGGGAGAGGGGTATCCAGATATGTCATCTGTTCATTATGAGGGAATCGAAGATGAGTGGAAATCTGAGAATTTGTTTTGTGCGTTTGCCGAACATTGTTGTTCTGTTTTAAGTTTCTTGATGCTATTGGAAATGAACCAAGATAATAATTGTGGACAAAACCTCATACAAAAAATGAATACATAAAAATATTGCATTTAGACCACAATGAATTTTGTGACGAAACCGGTAATTACTATCATAACCGACGTGAAGATGGTGAGAACAAGGGCAAAATATAATAGAACTCTGTTTTCAAGAAGAGAAGATCGAATTTCATTGAATATGATGGCTGCTACCAAAAACAGTATAAATGGAAATACATAAAAAAATAGAGATATTGGGTTGAACACTTCTTACACCCGAGCGTAATGGTAATTCGCATCTTGAGCTGCGATATATGCTTGAACAAGGGCTATTGCTGCTGCAAGTCCCATTCCAGCTGCAGTTACAGCTGAAACTAATGCACCTATTCCTATTCCCACACCAGTAAGTGCGCCAATACCCACGGGTACAAGTGCGAGATCAGCTGCAGAAGCTGTTGCAGCGAATGCTGCCTCTGCAAGGAGACAGGAATCAACTGCCTCCTTAAACCCATTGAGATCAGCTGTGTTTTGTGCGTTTTCAAAGCATACTTTGCCTACTCTGTCAGTGTTACTGATTTCCCACAGTTTATTTCCTGGATAAAAAGTGTACCTAACACCGAACCATAAACTACTTCCAGAAAATGAATCTGCCTGAATACTTAATGTTGATAATGAATTCGGATATGATGATATCTGCTGTTCATCAGATATGATTATCACGGTAGATATCCCCGTGTCTATGTACTTCTCTTCCAAAATGACAGTATTATTACTAGGGTAGAAAACTGATGTTGAAATTGTACCTCCTCCAGTTACTGTTGAGACTCTCTCACCAGTACTTGTGTAGGATATATCCACAGCATACGTGATACCCTCATAGGTAAATGTCTGATTTACGGTTGGTTCCTGAGCGAACACTCCGGGAAATAAAGAAAATATCAAACAAAGACAGATCATTACTGTAATAGTTTTCATTTTAGTTTTTTTCATTTTAATTACATCCTAAATAGTTTTTGATTATGTCGATCACGAATTCTGAGTTTCAGATCCATGTCTTGAATTTCGGCAACACCGGAATACCTATCGTCAGGTATGACATATCCATCATTGCCATTTTGGTGTCGGATACCGGAGAGTAATTTTTGCGGATTTTCTCCGGCCTCCTGCTTGGCGAATAGTAATTCACCAAAACACAGTGCACTAACTTCAGCGTATCTATGTTTTCGGGATTGTATGTCTCAATCCACAATTCAATATATAGTTTCTGCAATTATGAGTCTGTTGATCACAAACTAGGATTTCAATGGAAAAATCCAAGTTTATGATCAATAACTATATCAATACATTTGACGACTACTTGTGATGACAAAAAGAGTAGTGATTGTTTTCGGTATCATTATATTGCTCATATGTAGTATAATCATGCCGGTGGGAGCAAACAACAGTGGTAGTGAGGTAAATAACCACCTAAAAACAGAATTTATTTCTGTAGATGTTACTCGGGCAACACCAATTGAAGGAGCGGTAAGAGAGGGGTCCACAAATCAGCATACCTATTATGTAAATTCAGGATCAACAGAAATTAATATCGAAGTTCGCTGGATACTTTCACCAGATAATAATGATTTAGAACTGGTTGTAATATCCCCAACTGGCCAGATAATGGGACGATTTACAGATGGCAGTGATGGAAACATAAATGGCGTTATCCCAGTGCGATTACGTGCCTCGTCGCTACCAACAGGTACCTGGAATTTTTGGATATCGGGAATTACTGTTAAAACCACACAGAGATACACAATCGCACTAAATGCACTTTAGATCATTAAAAAAAATGGGCATTAATCTTGGCATTCCTGTCCTCATAACAACAATATTATTTTCTTGTAGCTCATGCTGTGTCTCTGCTGAAATAATGCAAAATTACACTATTGGTGGAATTGAAGTAAGTTTAATCAACGAACCATTAGTTCCCATTGATGATGGTACGGAAATTCATACAGTGAGTGATTTTGAATCTCTGACAGTAGTTAAAGACCATATCATATTTCAAATTTACCAAATATCCAAAAATACGCCTTTTGAAGGCCTTGTAATTATCTTATCCCCTATCATATTCATTTTACTTGGGTTTTTTGGCATCCTTAGATTTACCTCGAACAAAAAACGGGAAGAATCTCAACTACCAGAAAAGATCATATCATATATCAAAAATCATCCCGGTTGTACCCAGAAACAACTTATTGAATCAATGAACTGCTCACGTGGTTCTGTCTGCTATCATTTGAACAAACTTTTAGACAAACCAAATAAATTGCAAAGAATATACTCAGGCAGCATCCCGCAGTATTATCTCGCAACAGTAAAGGACATCGACAAAGATCCTCTTGAGGAGGGCATCAGGCAGCTTCTATCCAGAAAGAAATCCGGGAGACTGTTAAAAGCACTCTATGAACATCCCAATGCAACAAGAAAAGAACTCGCAGCCTCTCTTAACGTCCTGCCAAAAACAATTCACTGGTACATCCATACATATGCTGATGAGAGAATTATCATCATAGAAAAAAATAGTTCCGAGTACCGATACTCACTCACGAATGAAGCAACGCAAATCTATGAACGCCTGACAAAAATTTCTTGTGAAGAACCTGTACCGCGGGCAAGCACCTGAACGAGCGTTTCTTTTTTTCGCAGAAAATTATTTTTCACAGAGTCGTGAGAAAAAAATTTACATTACAAATTTCTCAAAAAAAGATTTAAACAAAAATAATCAGAATAAAAATCGCCATTGGCGATTTTTTCATTCGTGCTATTCGCGTTTCTCTCGAAATCAGCTACGCAGCTTCGGCTGCGTAGCAACAGCCTTCGCGATCAGCGAAATGCCTGCCTGCACATCCCTCAGATCCACAACCTCGACCGGCGAGTGAATATACCGTGCCGGAACAGAAACCGGAACACTCGGAATACCCCCACGCTCAAAATTGATCGCAGACGCATCCGTATTACCGCCGTCTCCTACCTCGACCTGAACCGGAATATCAAACTTCTTACCCGTCTTCACCAGCCAGGAAACAACACGCGGATCGGCAATGTGCCCGCGGCCTGACGCAGAAACCGCCACAACAACAGGACCCTTCCCCATAAACACCGGAGCCTTTCTCCGCTCAATGCCCGGGGAGTCTCCGGGAATCGTCACATCAGTTGCAATCGCAACATCAGGATTCAGCGTAAACGAACTCGTCTTCGCACCCTTCAGACCAACCTCCTCCTGCACCGTAAACACCGCATAAATCGTATGCTTTGTCTCCATCTCGCGAAGCGCCCCAATCAGCATCGCACAACCTGCACGATTATCAAACGCCTTGCCGGTCACAACAGTTCCCGACAGCTGAGCAAACTCGCGGTCGATCGTTACCGGCGTACCGACAGAAATTCCCAGAGCCTCAACCTCTTCAGGACTCGTCGCACCCACATCAATAAACATATCCTCAAAACCGACCGGCTTCTTGCGATCCTCATCACTCATCACATGTGGAGGTTTCGTACCGAGAACGCCGCGGACAACTCCCTTCTCGCCGTGCAGAAGAACACGCTGGCTTACCAGAACCGGATTATACCAGCCGCCGATACCAACAAACCTGATAAAACCATGATCATCCACAAACTGGACCATCAGACCGATCTCATCCATGTGGGCAGCGAGCATGATCTTAAAATCATCGCCCTTCTTTACGGCGATCAGATTTCCCATCTTATCGGTCGTGACCTCATCAACGAAAGGTGCAACCTCATCTCTGATAATTTTTGCAACCGACGACTCAAATCCCGAAATACCATGGGCATTCGAAAGCTTCTGTAATAATACACTGATTTCTGTAACTTCCATACAACTTCACTCCATAACTTTTGCAATTCTCTCAAGAGCTGCTTTGATATTTTTCTGCGACGTCGCATAACTCATGCGGGCATAACCAACGCCCGCACTGCCAAACGCAGTACCGGGCGTGATAATAACTCCCGCATTCACAATTTTCATAACCGTTTCTGCATCAATCTTCGGGAACGCATAAAACGCACCGTCAGGTTTGTTCACCGGAATGCCAAGGTCCGTAAGTCCTGCGATAAGCAGATTTCTTCTCGCCTCATACTCCTTCTTCATCGCAGCAACCGAGTCCTGCGGACCTGCATATGCTTCAAGAGCCGCATACTGGGCGATCGAGGTCGCACACGCAAGTGTGTACTGCTGAACTTTGATCACTTCGTGAACGATCTCTTCACTCGCCGCAAGAAAACCGATCCGCCATCCGGTCATTGCATAGGTCTTGCTTGCTGCATTGACCGTCACGACGTTGTCACCGAAGGTTGCGGCACTCACGAACTTGGTGCTGCCGTAACAGAACTTTTCGTACACCTCATCGCTGATGACGGTCACATCATAATCGGCAGCCGACTCAACGATCGCACGAATGGTTTCGGGAGTCTCTACCATGCCGGTCGGGTTTGCCGGACTGTTCAGAACAAACACCTTTGCTTTCGGGTCCGACATATGTTCTTTGATGGTCTCAACATCCAGATGAAGATCAGGCCGGAGAGCTACCGGATCGGGAACGCCGCCGGCAAGAGTGGTGAGTGCTCCATACGAGACAAAGCCGGGATTATTGAAGATGACTTTTTCGCCTGAGTCAATCAAGGACTGAATCGCAATATTGAGTGCGCCGGATCCTCCGGCGGTGATGACGACGTTTCCTGCATTGCAGGAAATGTTGTTCTCCCGCGAGAGTTTTGCGGCAACTGCTGCACGCAGTTCGTCAACTCCTGCGTTGTTGGTGTATCCGGTTTTTCCCCCGGCAAGGGCTGCGACTGCTGCGGCCTTGATATTTTCCGGCGTGTCGAAGTCAGGCTGGCCGAGTCCCATGTTGATGGCGTCCGGTCCCGCTCCTTCAAACATTTTGCGGATACCTGAGATGTCAATTGCGGTTACACGTTTTGCAAACTGGGTCATGGTCTTACTCGATGTTGGTGTGGCGGCGTTTCAGATCGCTTTCTTCGGTTTTGGTCATGTCCATTAGGGTGGAGATGACAGCGTCGCCGAACATGAGGGAGCTTGTTTCAAAGATGGTGCCAAGCGGGGCGAACGAGCGGTGTTCGCCAAGCATCTGGCGGATCTCATACTCATGGGCGTCGCAGCTGACAGGATCTCTCTGGGTTTCGATCTTGATGACGAAGTCGGCGATTTTGCCGATGCGTGAGTCAGGGTTGGAGGAGATCAGGGCGACTTTTACACCGAGGCTTTTTGCGGTTTCGGCGATGTCGCCGATGGTTTTGGTGTTGCCGGAGCCGGAGAAGGCAACGATCAGATCGCCTTCACCGATTGCAGGAGTTATTGTCTCGCCAACGACATACGAAGTGAGACCCATGTGCATCAGACGCATGGCAAAGGATTTTGCAACCAGTCCGCTACGGCCTGCTCCCATTACATAGATGCGTTTTGCGTCAAGGATTGCCGCAAGGAATGCATCAATTTCACCGCTGGAGATCTGTCGGGCGATGGCATCGATTCGGGATGCCATTAAACTCATCATATTTTTGACTGAGGCTCCGTGAGTCATACTGCTACTATATGGGTTGTGCAAATAGATGAGAGTATGGTGTTTGGGATGATTTGTTCGGGAGGGAGGGGTGTGATCATTGTTTGGAACTTGGTTTTGTTGGGCGGGATTCTCTGTCCTTGGTTGCGTTTGGAATAACCACGGAACGCACAGAAATTTCACAGAGCTTCACGGAAAAGAAAAAAATGCACGGAGAACGCCTGCGGCGCCGGAATGCACGGAAAAATTACCGAGATAATTTATTTTATTTACTCTCAAAATATGAAAAATATATTCCGTGCATTCCGGCGCCGCAGGCGTTCTCCGTGCATTCAGTGAAGCTCTGTGTGCTCTGTGCATTCCGTGGTTACTCCAAGCGAGATCAAGGACAAAAAAGAAAAAAATCAGACATGCGGGATCTCCGTATGTCCCGCAATCTCACTACTGACCGTCGCAAGGTCGTCGACCGAAAGATCATGAATATCTACATGACCGGTTACGCGGGCAAACACCCGCAGCTCCTCAGTTGACACCGCAAAAAAGTTCGCGACCCGCAATGCTCCTTCATCAATCGAAAGATTTGCACGAAGGGTCTCATCCTGCGTTGCAATTCCTGCAGGGCATCTGCCATTATGACAGACGCGATGACGGTTACAGCCAAGAGCAATCAGTGCCGCAGAAGAAACAGCAACCGCGTCCGCGCCAAGCGCAAGAGCCTTCACAAAATCTTTGCTCGTCCGAAGACCGCCCGTGATAACCAGATCAATTTCGGGAGCGTGCTCACGCAAAAACTTCGCAGCTCTTGCGAGAGCATACACCGTTGGAACGCTTGACGCATCCTTCAAAAACTTCGGCGAAGAGCCTGTTGCCCCGCCGCGTCCGTCGATCGTGACAAAATCCGGATTAGCCGCAACAATAAACGCGAGATCCTCCTCGACATGGCCTGCGGCAATCTTCACCCCGATCGGTCTGCCGCCGCTTCGATCTCGAAGAGATGCGATCAGACTCTTCAGATTCTCAGGAGTATTGAGTCCCGGAAAGTGCGAAGGACTCACCACATCCTCGCCGACCGGTTTTCCCCGGATTTTGGCGATCTCTTCTGTCACCTTCTTTCCCGGCAGATGACCGCCCATCCCGGGCTTTGTTCCCTGCCCGATCTTGATCTCAATCGCATCAGCTTCGGAGAGATTCAGGTCAGTTACGCTGTAGAGATTTGGCACATACTCAAAGATGTACTTGTATGATGCAGCCTTCTCCTCGGGAAGGATGCCTCCTTCACCGCTGCACATCGCGGTTTTGGCAAGGGCAGACCCTTTCGCAAGAGCAATCTTTGCTTCGCGGGACAAAGCCCCAAAACTCATGTGAGAAATATACATTGGCGTCTCAAGAACCATCGGCTTTTTCGCATGCCTGCCGATAATCGTCCGCACGTTCACGAACGAGCCGTCATCCAGCGGCTGGCTGGCAAGCTGTGCTCCAAGCACAAGAATATCATCAAAAGAGGGAACCCTCATCAGAGTATCCATGGGCTCGGTGATGCTTTTGCCGGTCGTTGCCAGATAATGAATCTCATCAACAACACTGTTGCCAAGATACTCAGTTTCAGCAACCGGAACTGAAGTGCAGGAGAACTGCGAGGTTGCGGCCAAACAGACCGGACACTTCCAGGTCTTGGGAAGTTCAGAGAACGTTGTTGTATCTGTCTCCGAAAATACGTAGCCGCAGACACCGCACTGGTATTCAGCCATAATTTTTCTCCAAAAAAAGTTAGTAGTTTCTGGCCTCGATCCGGAAGTAAGCCTTCGGATGATCACAGACCGGGCAGACATCGGGAGCGTCCTTTCCAAGAATTATGTGGCCGCAGTTTGCGCACTGCCAGATGGCGTCACTGTCGCGGGAGAAGACGATTGCCTGATCGATGTTTGCGAGAAGTTTTCGATATCGCTCTTCGTGATGCTTTTCGATTGCGCCAACCATTGCGAACAGTCCGGCGATTTCGTCAAATCCTTCGGTCTTTGCGTCTTTGGCAAAGTTCGCATACATGTCGGTCCATTCATAGTTCTCGCCTGCCGCTGCGTCTTTGAGATTCTGCATGGTGTCAGGGACACTGCCGCCGTGGAGCAGTTTGAACCAGATCTTTGCATGCTCTTTTTCGTTGTCAGCGGTCTCTTCAAAGAGGTCGGCAATCTGGTTGTAGCCTTCTTTGCGGGCTTTGGATGCATAGTAGGTGTATTTGTTTCTGGCCTGGGACTCGCCGGCAAAGGCGGTCTCTAAGTTTGCTTCGGTTTTGGATCCTTTCAGATTTGCCATTTTTTTGTAACCTCGTTTGAGTACTGCCTTCATATTGGTAATCGGCGGGTAAAAAATTTTGTAGGGGAAATGATTTCCGTTTATGGTAATTTTTGTATGCGATTTCGCTTGGGGTAACCACGGAATGCACTGAGCACACAGAGCTTCACGGAAAAAATGAAATGCACGGAGAACGCCTGCGGCGCCGGAATGCACAGAAAACATAAGGAAGCTGGCATCTCCAAATGATAGCAGAAACATATGCTCCTACTCTTAGTTTTTCCGTGCATTCCGGCGCCGCAGGCGTTCTCCGTGCATTTTCTCCGTGAAGCTCCGTGAAATTTCTGTGTGATCCGTGGTTACTCCAAGCGAGACCACATGTAGAAAAATCCCAAAAAAATTACAACAAAACCGCCATCACCAGAATCAGCGCTGTCGCACCCACCAGATCGATCGAGCTCGTCACGACCGGAACGCCGAAGTTATCAGGATCATATCCCAGACGATAACTAAACACTGCCGTGTAATAACCAAGCAGATTCATCACCGTAATCACCAGAAAACCCGCGACAACCGACAGCAAAACCATCTGAGTAAACCCTGGCGTCGTAATACCGATAGCTGCTGCTGAGATGTGCGACAACGCACCCATCAGCGGAAGAATCAGCAGAGCATAGACATAATTCTCCAGAAAATGCCAGAGAACAATCCGTGACGGCAGATAATCAGGATCCACCAGACCCATATGCATCTCGGTCGCAACCCGGGACGTGAGAATCCCTCCGATCGATCCGCAGCCGTTCATGAAAGGAGCAATCAGAATCAGAACTGCGGCTGCCGCAATCAGGCTCTCAAGACCGTTCGTGTAGAGGACACCAGCAACAATGCCAAGAAGCGAGAGCGGGGCAAGAAGCGGAAGTCCTTCACGCAGAACATCCTTCATCATCACGGTCGCACGTTTCGCAGAAACAACAGCCCAGATAATTACCACCAGCACCACAACACCGCAGACGATTTTGATCTCGGCGGGTGCCGCCATGATCAGAACCGCAGTCACCACAAGGAACGGCAGGGTCATCATGTCGCCAAACGTTGTCACAACCGGAGCTCCGACCATGTCAAGATTCAGGCTTCTCCGGTAACACACAACCGAGGTGATAACACCAATCAGGGTCACAACAATGCCTGCAAGAACGCCGGAGATCACGGAGATTATCACCATATCCAAGAGACCGATGACCTCAACGCCTACTATCATGCAGATGATTTTGCCAAACACCGCAAGAAGCACGGAGATGAACACGGTGAGAAGAATTGATGCCCGCAGGTTGTCGCCGAGGTCGGTTTCTCTGCCGAACTTTACCTCAAACGCACCAAGATGCATGGATGACGACAGGCGGGATGTCAGAATTCCGGCTATCGCTCCACGCATGTTAATTGAGGGAGTGACGAGCACCATAAGACCCGGGATCAGTAAAAGAACTTCATTGACCGCGCCCAGATAGATACCTGCAATAAATGATAAGCTGACACTAATTAAGAGTGTGACCAGTCCGGTGAGAAACTCTTCGTGCTCCGAAAGAGTCTTCCATCCAACTATCGCCAATCTCGTCATTGGCCACCTCATCCGCCAGCATCATAATCTATACTTATACGCGGGCATGACGTATCAAGACTTTGTCTTATGGTGGTGGCGGTTGTGAGGTTGGGATTTGTTGGATGTGGTTTTGCTTGGAGTAACCACGAAATGCACGGAAATATCGCGGAGCTTCACTGAAATGCACGGAGAACGCCTGCGGTGCCGGAATGCACGGAAAATCTAAGATAGTTTGTATCTCCAGTGACATATGCATTTGAAAAAAGAAGAACTGGTGTGATAATTCTCAATTGAAAATGGCGTACCAGGTAAAAAACATATTATTTTTATCGATTGTTTACCTACAACATGATAATAATCTCATTAAAATACTCTGAAAATGCACGGCTGCAAATCCTCATTAAAATCATCATCCAATAAATAACAAAAATAATTACATGTTATGTTGCATGCAAGCATGAGTTAAAATTATCTTGTAGTACTCACATGGTTATACTTAGGCGAGGAAAGGAAAGTGAATTACGCATCATTGGAGATACGACCGGGATTGTACAGTCGCATATCTGTTTATGATGCAGCGAACAGGCCACAATACTCAAAGTATCGATGTCCCATTTGCGGTGAACTGGTAGAATTTCGAAATGGTGATTGCAGACAATATTTTGCACACAAGCGTAATTCAAGCATTGCTGAAAATTGTCCATTGCATGATGTCAATAAGTCATCACCATATGATAAAGATCCTCAGGGATATTATCGAGAGAAAACAGGGCTGCCTCTTTACTTAGAAATCATCGGAGATCACTTCCAATTCTACTTGGAGCTACCCAATGTATCCAAGAATAATAGAAATATAATAGATCAAAACATCGAGATTCAAATCTGTAAATTAATCAGATTAGAGCCTGTTGCTACGATACTATTTTCAGAATTATCAGAGCAGAAACCAACTCTCATTCCTCTGAATCAAGTTGAACCTGAGTATTATTTTAAATATTCAGCAGAATATGGATTGAATGATATTCCAAAAAATACATCTGCGTTTTATGATGGAGGTACTTTTTTCTATATTAGAAGTAAATATTCTCGTAAAGTGTCATTTCGCGGAGAAATACGGGCAAATGTTGAATACTATTTAGTGACTCGTAAGGAACATATTCCAAATAGACCGTTTCTAGAAGTGATCGATATACGTCCACTAATTACGAAAAATCAAAATTATGTCGTTTGCGTAGTTAAGTTCAATGAAGTAACCTCTGACTCATGTTATTTTGCTAGAAAATTAAACGTGGTCTTGGTAGAAACTCCAGTAGAATTTATACCAATCTGGCCTCCAATGTTGTTCGAAAATAAATCATATATTCTGACGGAATCAGCAACAATATTTGGAAAAAATCTCTGTAATTCAGAGTCATTTGAATCCTCATTTATGTCACAGGTAGTAATGGAAAAATCAGTATCAATAACTCCGCCAGGGCATGATAATACCAAACCAACAATGATCAACTACGATACAACTGCTTCCTACCCTCAGTACCAATGGCCTTCCACCACTATTGAATGGAACAACACGCCTGCTCCAGAAAAGATCATCTGGATCAAAAGCGGAACGTTGTCCTATGCCTCAAATGCAAAATGCCACCTTATTCTCACAAAAAATGGAGTAACTGAAGTAGTGTACAAAAATTCTCAAAAACTCAATTTATGCAGAGAAATTGCAAAAAATTCAAACGCATTCATATATCATGGTCATGATCTAATATCACATATTGCATTTTCCAGAAAACAGAAAAATCAAAATGCAGAATCGACACTCACCGATGATTTGTTATACCTACGATTATCAAAATGCCAAAAAAACATGATCAAAATTCCGTCATACTTGAAACACTTTGGAATATATATCTCCTCGTACCCCAAAACATGCGCATATTTACATTCTGCTATCAAACAGGGAAAAATTTCTGCGGACTCGATTCGTACACTAACGGAGCTACAAAAGACAGGAGCACTCTAAATGGAAGAAAATACCTATTACTCGCTATGCATAACCGTTGAGACAAAAAATCAAAAAACTGGAAACTCATACTGGAAGCTCCTCCGAATTGCGGATCTTCCAATGAATGAGGAGAACAAAGGGAGTAAGCAAAAAACATTTCTTCCGTATGGGCCAGAGTCAGATGTTCCCCAACATCCAGAGCTGTCTATGGCACCTAATAACGCAAGACCAAATGAACTTCGCATCTGGGAATGGTGGATTGAAGGTGAAAAGATATTCTCTGAACCTTCGAATGAGACATTTTATGAACTCATATTTCCAGAAAATATTGGTCCTGAGAATATCTCCACAAATAAATTACCTGTCCCCTCAATTCTTGATAAATTACTAAATGGACTTCCGAGATCTGGAGAACAACTTAATCCATTCCTCTTTGTAATCTCCTGGTCGAATGAAGAATACATCTGTATTGAGATTACTAAGGAAAATTCACGTTACATTTCACAGGAAAACATTGTAAAAATACCAGAAGGAACCATTGTAAAACTTTATCGGATATCTGCTGCGGACTGCATTGATTCGCTGAATATATCTCAAAGTTTTGAAAGGAAACAAAAAAATCAGACTGTTTCTCCGATAACAAGAAGGCGTATATATAAAAGAATTCGTTTACGGGATTCTTTGGCTGAATTAAAGGTTCAATCTTTTGACAAATGCCTTGCAGAATATCTTAATCAGGCATTGTTTGCTTCCAAATACACTGCAGGCCAGAAACAGATCATCACCAATTTCTTCATTTCAGAAACAAATACTGATGATTCCTTTCCAGTATTCCTTCAGAGATACTATAACTACAGCGAAACATCATCTGAATTAACTGATTTATTTGTGAAATGGTACAATGAAAGAAGAGCTACCCTTGATGAATTTGCATCCACTGGGAATAAAATGGAAAAATTTCTCACGGCACTTGTAGAGGGAACTCCTGAACTCCGAAAAAAGTATTGTGATTATATCCAGAAGGATCTGATCGAAGAAAAAATGAAAATCTCGAAAGAAATTGAGATTTTGGAAACTGAAAAATTACAACTACTCCAGAATATAGAGTTATCCAGGGAACAGATGAGAGTTCTCGAAGAAAAAGAAACAAAATTAAATGAACACAATACCAAAATATCCTCAGAAATATTCAATAAATTAGATGCATTTAGAGAAATGCTTACCCTCTTAGGTCACACAGAAACAAAAATAACTCCGTCTTTATCCAACGTTCAGAGAGATGTACCAGGACTAACCCTTAAAACATCATTATTATCTCAAAACGACGATAAAGAGATTGAAAATCTCACCAGCTGCGAGGAGAGTGTCGGACATCTTTGTGACAATCTGGAGGAAATCGGCATAACATCCAGCACGAACAACGCTACTGATATTTCACATCTCGTTGTTGGATCACATTTAAGCCATCTTCCAATTCTAGTAATCGGATCACAAGCACGAAAAGCTGCAGAAATCATTTCATACTCTCTTACGGCAGAAATTCCTGAAACAATCTGTTTATCAGCAGGTTTTAGCGATTATACGTCCTTGAATCATGTGATTCGGGATATTACTACAGAATATGTCATATTGGACAATGTAGTTGGCTCTACTGAAGAATATTGTTATCTCCATTTATCAGAAGAGTTTCCTGAAAAACGTTTCATTTACACATTGGAATTTGTCGAGACTCTTGCCTTAATGCCAATGGGTATCTATGGGCATTTCCTGATCATTAATACTGAAAAATATCTGCAATATCCCTCCCATGCCCCAATAATCCTTCCAGGACAGACAAATTGCCAGGATTTTATCACGGATAAGGATGATAAGATAATTCAGAAAAAACTTCAGTCTGAACTTGGAAAATTGTTGCAAGGATCACTTTTGCCACAGCGTTATCTCGTGACCAGACTTGGCATTCTCCAAAATATAACTGCGACCATGGATGATGTTGACAAATCAATTGAGATGTTACTCGCTGAATTAGTTGATATTGGCAATTTCAGACCTTATCCGGAGGAGTACATCGACATGCTGCAAACAAATGGAACCATTAAACTAGGAAAGACCTTTGCAAGATATCTAACAGAGAATGAGATATGAATTTTCACGAGTTGGCGGATCAAATGTCCCAAGACATGGGGATTTATCAGTTTGAAAATGAAGCAAATACATCCTATTATTCTCGTTTAATATATTCAGGGATAGGAGAATGGATAAAAACTGCCTGTTACGATAATGCTGTTGATGATTCTTTGTATCAAGAACAGGTTGGAGCAACAAAACATTCTGTAACGAAAAAATGTCAAAAAATACTTGATGCATATCTCGAGTTATTTCCAGAGCAAAAAACTTGGTTTTATCCTGAAATGGACACGAAAAATATATTACCCCCAGTTCAGGAAATAAGAAATCGTCTGATTGGTGCTGGGTGTTTAGTTCCAAATCAGGAAAATACCTTGCAATACTCGATGAAAAAATGTGCTGAAATAACAGATAATCTGTATCTTTATCGAGGTTGGATCGATCGAAAACCAGAGCAGATCATCGGTCTTGGAACCTATACCAGTTTTCCCAGTGACATTGAATTATGGAATTTTTCCGAAATGTTTTCCATACCCCAATACTCTGCCGACGAGTACACTAAACGATACAAAAAATATGTCAACATGCATATGTGTGAAAGTACAAATCCCCCGACAACCAGAGAATACTTTAATTACAGACATTGGGGAACAAATTCAAATGCATGGATACAGGAACTACCAGAAAATTTAGAGATGACGTTATATAGAGATAATTTCTCTGATTATGGTTGTGTGTTCTTGGAAGACGACAAAATGTACATTGCAGGATTTCCAAAATGGATTATGGATTGCCATGAATACCGGAGATTTTACTATGGTCTTCGGGCAATGTATGGAAAAATACCAAAAGTACGTATTAACGTCGATGAAGATATGTTTACCCTCAGGCTACCCTCACATCTTCCGGACATTGAACAGTACGCTTTGTATATGCTCTGTTGGCCTAAAGAACATATTCAGGATAAAAGACTGTTTATCGGACCAATAGAAACACTCACCAGTGTTGAAAAACTTCTTCAAAATCTCACTTTGAATGTGGTGATATCCCATGACTGATCAATATAGTGTACAAAATATTCACAAAATTCTCTTGGAAAAATTACAGGATTACATCAGATCACAATATTTTGGCGAAAACAATCTTCTGTTAGATGCAGAAGAGGAGTTATTTCGTACAAATCATCTTCTTTCTCAGGATCCGTATATTGAGGCCAATATCCCATATGAACTCTATGCAGGAGGATTAAACGCTGCCAATCTACCAGATGACATCAAAAAAATTCTTCTCAGATTGAGCAAAGAGCATATCGGCGTATTTGAGACACCATACATCCATCAGATTGAAGCTCTTGAAGCCTTTTATCATGGTTCAGATCTTTTGGTGACTACAGGAACAGGTTCGGGTAAAACAGAATGTTTTACCTGGCCTATGGTTGCCAGTCTCATTTCTGAAGCATCGAATTCTCCTCAGACATGGGAAATGCGAGGAGTTCGAGTATTACTTCTGTATCCAATGAACGCCTTGGTTGCAGATCAGGTTAGTCGCCTGAGGAAAATGATCGGTGATTATGATAAAAAATTCATACGATGTTTTCACGAACTGGTAACTGATGACAACGTTAGGAGACCACAGTTTGGAATGTACACTGGAAGAACTCCTTATCCGGGAAATTATTCGAAATCGAAGGATCGTGAGTTTGCCGAGACTCTTCAAAAAGATATTCTTGCTTCATCGTCTGAATATCAGTCTGCTTTGAAAAAACTTGGACGTTATCCCGCGAAAGCTAATCTTCAGAATTATGTGAATGAATTAATCCAAGGAAATCATCCTGATACCTCTAATGATGCGGAGCTCATAACCCGCCATGAAATGCAGAAGAGCTGCCCAGATATTCTTGTAACAAACTACACGATGCTGCAGTATATGCTTATTCGTGATATTGAACAAGAAATCTGGAATAATACTCGTAGCTGGCTTGCAGCTTCAGAGAAGAATACATTACTTATCGTCATTGATGAAGCACATATGTATCATGGTTCGGCAGGTGGTGAGGTGGCGCTTCTCATCCGACGTCTTATGCATCGACTCGGAGTCGGACGGGATAAATTTCGGTTCATTTTAACCAGTGCCAGTATCCCTCATGAAAACTCGGATCAGGAAGAAAAACTGCAACAGTTTCTGAAAGACATTACTGCTGGAAATTTCGACAAAAAGTTTGCAATTATTTCTGGAAAACGAAAAGAATTTACAAATGGGGCATCACTAAATTTTTCGTCTAATGATATTGTCGGTATCTCTATCGATGATCTACAAGGAGAAGAAGATAAAAAAATTCAGACTCTTCACCAATTTTGTAATGCGATTCATCTTCCGATTCCAAAATCAGAGAAACTCTCCGATTATGAGTCATGTTTGTATAACCATCTTCCCGATTATCTCCCTGTACAAAAACTGCTGGAAAAATCTACCGGAAAGGCAGTGGCCATTCATGATCTGGCAGAGGCAGTTTTTCCGGATGATGATAGCAAGTCTGCACTGAGAGGTGTGGAAATTCTTCTTGCAGTTCTCCCGATTGCGAAAAATAATGATGGTCAAGTCTTATTCCCAGCCAGACTGCATCTCTTTTTCCGCGGGTTAGAGGGATTATTTGCCTGTTCTAATCCAAATTGCCCACACAAACATACCGGAGACGGTATCACTCTGGGCAAAATTTATCCAGCACTTTCTACTGACATCTGTGAATGTGGCGGACAGATTTATGAACTCATCAACGACAGACGATGCGGAGCGCTATATCTGAAAGCATTCATGCAAAAAGGGGACAGTGAAAAGGTTACTATTGATCTTTGGAGTACATCAGGGAGTCTCTATGGAAAAAATATGCGAGAAATCCATCTTTATGTAATTCCTGATGGTTCTGATGTTAAAAAGGATAATAGGAAGGAGGGATGGCTTGATCCCTATACCGGAGTTCTCCATAGGGATAAGACATTGAGGGAAAAAGAGGCATATTTACACGTTGCATTTGAATACAATGAAATACCTAAAAAACCAGGACAGTACACCTTTAAATCCTGTCCTAAATGTGGTAAAAGGTTAGACAACTTATCATTGAGTAACTTTTCTACCAAGGGCAATGAGCCTTTTTACAACATCGTGTCGTCACAACTTCACGCACAACCTCCGGTCATTTTCGATCCGGAAATTGTCGAGAAACATCCCAATGCCGGAAGAAAAGTTCTTCTGTTCTCTGATAGCAGGCAACGGGCTGCCACTCTGGCAAAGGATATGACTAGATCTGCAGATGACGATGCTGCCAGAGCTGTTCTCGTATTGGCTGCAAAAAAACTTCAAGATTGGAGTGAAATTAAAAAAGAACCTATCACTCTTGATCAGTTGTATCCCGCGTTTCTTGAGATCACGCAAAAAAATAACTTGATGTTGTTTTATGGTAGTGATAAGGATGGCTTCAAAAAAGGATGGAAGACTATTCATGATGCTCTATCTAGTGCTGAAAAAAGAAATCGTCCTCTGGACTATGAAAAATTAACCAAGGATTTCACAAATAAACCTGGTCTCTACTCAGAACAATTATTAAAGAATATTTGCTCCCCATATCGTTCACTAACTGATATCGGAATGTGTTGGCTGATTCCAAGTGATTATGAATATATCGAGGATTGCATTGATGTTCTTGAGAAGAAGGGAATATATATAAATGAAGATGAATTTCAGAGTTTATTTTCCGCATGGGTTCATCATTACGCCACTGATAGCTATGCCATTTCTGAAAGTATTAATGATGAGGTGAGAAGAAACATCACCAAATGGCAGTTTGGCCGTTTTGGAGTGGAAGGAAATAAAATTCAGGAAATGCCTCGTCAGTTTAAACGTATTCTCGCTGATCATAAATATTCAGATGATGATATTGCATCAATTCAGAATGTATTGCAGGAGAAATTTTTTGTGATAGGTGGGGATGAAGAAAAACGTACATACTATCTTTCTGAAAAAAAAATTGCTTTAAACTTCGACGATACACAACCATGGTATCGCTGTAAAAAATGTGCAAAAATTCACCCGACCACACTTTGGGGACATTGTGTGCATTGCGGACATAAGGGATGTGATGAGCTATCTGTGTCTGATCTTGATAGATATAAATTCTGGAGAAATCCCATTCTCGAAGCAATTAAGACAAATTCCGGAACATCTATCAGGACCATCAATACAGAAGAACATACTGCCCAATTATCGTATAAAGATCAACGCGATAATACCTGGTCTACAACAGAAAACTACGAGATGCGTTTTCAGAATGTTCTTGGGGATAATGAAGAACCGATTGATGTATTGAGTTGTACCACTACAATGGAAGTGGGTATCGATATTGGATCATTAACAGCAATCAGTCTGAGAAATGTTCCGCCGCAAAGAGATAATTATCAACAGAGAGCTGGTCGCGCTGGTCGTCGCGGTTCCTCTCTTTCAACTATTGTTACCTATGCTCAGGATGGTCCACACGATGGATGGTATTTTAATCATCCAGAAAATATCATTGCAGGAGACGCACGTCTTCCATGGATAGATGTTAATAATGAAAAACTTCTTCAACGCCACTTAAATTTACTGATAATCAATCAGTTCCTCATTCAGAAAGGTACAGATTTGGACAGATGTACTGTTCATAAATTTTTTGATGAGTATTACGAGAATTTCAAGGCATATCTTGAGAATTTTGTCTATGACTCCAAAGAATTGAAGATCATCCTCACAAAGGAAATGCCTGATTATAAGAAAAATTTGTTGGGGAGACTACAGGATCTATCAAATGATGTACAAATCTCAAAAGAGTCTGGTGAGAAAACCACGTTACTGGATCATCTCAGTTCCGAAGGTATTTTACCTACCTATTCATTCCCGCAAAATGTAGTCGGATTTTATGTGGAAAATAGCACGGGAAAGGTGGAACAAAGACCTGAACGCTCTTTGGACATTGCAATCAGTGAATACGCACCAGGAAAAATTCTTGTCATTAATAAGAAAACCTACAAAGTAGGAGGTATTTACAACAATATAGCAAGAAGTATTAATTCTCAAAATCAGGCTGAACCCTATTTCCAGAACCCAAAATACATCATGAATCTCTATGAGTGTACCAAATGCAAATGGACAGCTACGGAAAAACCTCACAATGATATTTGTCCATTCTGTGGAGAAGCAATTTCAAAACAAAAAAATTTACTCAAACCATGGGGTTTTGCACCAAAAAATCATGCAAGCATTCCGGAGGCATGGGCTGAAGTAGAGTATTCCTATGCTGAAGAACCATGTTATTTTGCAGAACCAACCTCAAAGGATCTACAGAATGTCCGCGAATGTGCACATCTGAAAGCTGCAAACCGTTCGGATAAGATTACTATTATAAACAAAGGAGTCGACGGAAATGGATTTAGAGTTTGTCAAAAATGTGGTGCATCAGAGGTAATTATCCCCAAATTAGATAATCAGAATGATGAAGAGTCGAAACCCAACAAAGAGGATAAATTAGGCCGCCCCTATGTTTTGACCTATGGAAGAAAAGGAGAACCTTGTTTCCATTCATTCGCAGATGTTTATCTTGGTCACACCTTTAACACAGACATGGTAGTTTTCGAATTTGAACTCGATCCCCATAAATTGAACCTAGAAGGGTTGTGGATATATAATGCGGCAGTAACACTTACCGAATCTTTCCGTTTGGCGGCGAGCAGAGTTCTGGATATAGAATTCACCGATCTAAATGCAGGCTATAGAATTCATAAATCAAATGAGAGTGTTTTCCTTGATATCTACCTTTATGATAGCCTTTCCAGTGGGGCTGGATATTCCTCAGGTTTATTAAATCAGTCTGAGGAATTGATTACTGCTGTGAGAGAACAGCTCGAAAGCTGTAATTGTGAGTCTGCTTGTCACAATTGTCTGAAGCATTATTGGAATCAACGTCGCCATGCCGATCTTGATCGTTTTGCTGCTCTTGATTTATTGGAGTGGGGGGTGTCTGGAAAAATTCGTGAGTCTATAGGCATAGTAACTCAAGAAAAATTGGCAAAATCACTGATGAAAAGGTTCTCATTATCAGAATGTGGTATTGAAATTAGCCTCGAAGACGAACATTTGGTAATTATTTCCAATAGCAGGTCATATAATTTCCTAATATATCCTGCTATGCAGAAACGAGATGTCTTTGATGGAAAATTCATAAATATTTCAGACATTGATATCAAGAAATCATTGCCGACAGTATTCGATTATATTAAGAAAAAAGTAGGTGATACATCACCTTGATTGGGAAGTGTTTTCTTCTTCCGACGAGGATCGGGTGGAGATACCACTGCTCAGTGCTCACTGCTCAACCAAAAAACATCAAACCACCAAACCAAAAAAAAATCCCGCACACTTTCAAAACACACAACAGTGCTCCGTAAGTACTCTCGTGTTAATATATGTTTCTAAAAATATATAAACTAATGTATTGTCTGGAAAGAAAAAAATATTCCAAACCAAAATATCTCATTCAAACAACCGTGAGCAGTGAGCAGTGAGCGATGGTATCTGGTATCTCCTTCCTTACCATCATAAACACACACAATAGAAACCATTCTCCCATATTGTTTCCATAGAAAGGACTGATACGCATTGGGGACAAATATACATAGTACTACTTAGCAGGAGATCACGCAATGACCCCCGAACAAAATCAGGAAACCTCCGAAGACATCATCAGTCTCACGGACAAGTCTCTCTATATCAACAGGGAAATATCCCTCATACAGTTCAACCGCCGCGTCCTCGAAGAAACGGCAAACCTCACCCACCCGCTGCTCGAGCGGATCAAATTCCTCTCCATCTTCGCCAACAACATTGACGAGTTCATGATGATACGGGTCTCAGGAATTCTCCGCCAGATTCGCGGAGGAGTACTCGAACGCCCCGCAGACGGCATGACCCCAACCGAGCAGATGAAAGAGATCCTCGAAACCATCATCCCGTTGCAAGCCGAGTCCTGCCGCTGCTGGAGTCAGGACCTCAAACCTGCCCTCGCCAGCGAAGGAATCTACATCCACAAATTCCGGGACTTCGGCCCCGACCAGCAGGAGTACCTCAAAAATTACTTCGACACCCAGATATTTCCCATACTCACCCCCATGACCTTCGACGGATCCCACCCGTTCCCCTTCATCTCAAACCTCTCCATCAACCTCGCCGTAGTCATCAACCATCCCACCCGCGGTCAGGTCTTCTCCCGGGTCAAAGTTCCCAAAGGAACACTTCCAAGATTCATCCGCATCCCCAACAACCGAATGATTCCCCCCGCAAACAACTCCGAGTACCACTACGTCGTCCTCGAAGACCTTGTTGCCTCCAACATCCAGATGCTCTTCCCTGGAATGGAAGTCAAAGACACCTACGTCTTCCGGGTAACCAGAGACGCAGACATGGAGATCGAAGAAGACGAAGCATCCGATCTCCTGACCGCAATCGAGTCAAGCGTTGAACTGCGGAGAATCGGCACCCCGTCCCGTCTCGAAGTCCACGCTGCAATGCCGGAATGGATTCGCGGAATCCTCTCAACCAAACTCAGACTCATGCCGACCCAGGTCTACGTCTCCCACAGCGGCCTCATCGGCATGAGCGACCTGATGGAGTTGATGGACATCGACCGGCCTGACCTCAAGGACGTCCCCTTCAAAGCCGCCCTTCCCGCATGTCTCGGCAAAGAAACAATGGCAGCCGCAGTCTCCCGCGACGACCTCCTCCTCTACCACCCTTACGACAGCTTCAGTCCGGTCGTCGAGTTCGTCAGGCAGGCAGCCCATGACCCGAACGTGCTCGCAATCAAACAGACTCTCTACCGCACCGGAAAGAACTCGCCGATCGTGCACGCCTTAATGGAAGCCCGCGAAGAAGGAAAACCGGTCACCGTCCTCGTCGAACTCAAGGCGCGGTTCGACGAAGAGAACAACATCGAGTGGGCACGTTCGCTTGAGCGGGCTGGCGTTCACGTCATCTACGGAATTGTCGGCCTCAAAGTTCACGCAAAAATGTGTATGGTCGTCCGCCGCGAACATGACGGACTCAAGACCTATACCCACATGGGAACCGGAAACTACAACGCATCGACCGCACGCATCTACACAGACCTCTCGATGTTTACCTGCGATCCTGATATCGGAGCAGACATTGCCGATCTCTTCAATGCCCTCACCGGCTACTCGCAGAAAACCGGCTACCGCAAACTGCTGGTTTCGCATGGAACGGTTGGAACCATGCGAAAGGAACTGATCGCCAGAATCGATCGCGAGATCGAGCAGCAGAAACGATTCGGCGACGGATACATCGCATTCAAACTCAATGCACTCGTTGACGAGGAGTGTATCATGGCGCTTTATCGGGCAAGTCAGGCAGGCGTCAAGGTTGACTTAATCGTTCGCGGCGTCTGTTGTCTGCGACCTGAGGTTCCCGGAGTCTCAGACAACATCCGGGTGATATCCATCGTCGGCAGATTCCTCGAACACACCCGTATATACTACTTCAAAAACGGCGGCGACGAGGAAGTGCTTCTCGGCAGTGCTGATCTGATGCCGAGAAATCTGTCGAGACGCGTGGAGATTCTCTTCCCGGTCGAAAACACCTATCTGAAGGATATGATCATCAGAACGATTCTGGAGATGCATCTTAGAGATACCGCCCAGGCGCAGGTTCTCCACATCGACGGAAGTTATGAGAAGGTCCTTCCAAAAGAAGGAGAAAAGCCGTTGAACTCACAGTTGTGGATGATGGAACACCGCGGAATTTGGCATGACTACTGACATCGACGAAGGATACCGACTTTACGGCGCAAAAGCTCTGCTCCAGCTTGCAGCAGATATGGCAGGCGAGTCTGCCGGCGTGAAAGCGGGAACCGACATCGAGTACATTCATCGTATGAGGGTCGCGTCCCGCAGACTTCGGGCTGCTCTGCCGCTGTTTGCCGGATGTTTCGGAGAGAAAGAGTACCGGGCATGGGAAAAAGAGGTGAAGCAGATCACCCGTTCGCTCGGACGTGCCCGCGACCTTGATGTGCAGATAGCGTTCCTGCGTTCTTACTTAGAAAAACTGCCAAAGACCGCACTACCGGATGGTATGCCGCGGTTCCTGCCGCTCGAGTATCAGGAGCTGCTCAACCCCCAGCAGAATGAGATTCCCCTCCTACCGGAACCGAAGGTTCCGGCAGAGGAAGAGCAGACCGGTCTGTTCGTAAGAATAAAACGATTCTTTGCAGGAGTCCCCGAGGTCCCCGAGCTGCCAAAAATTCAGGAACCTGAACTTCCAAAGGAACAGCAGATGGGACCTGAGCTCAGGGCAGGTATTGAGTGCCTTACTCTCAGACTGATGCAGGAACGTGCCGGTTTGCAGGGCGATGTCATCAAAGCGGTCGAAGCATTCGAGCAGTCAAAAACCGTTGAGTCGATCCAGAAAACCTGCATGGAGATCGTTATCCACGGAAAAATGGAGAAGACCGAGACCAAAACTCCATTCTCCTACCGCGAGGCCTACTATAACCTCAGCCTCTGCCGCGAGAATGTGTTTCTCTACGCAAAAGCCCTCGCTGACCCGGAACGTGTCGCCGCACATCACGAGATGCGTATCGCCGCAAAAAAACTTCGCTACACCATGGAGTCCTACAAGGACCTCTACGGCGACGGACTTGCGCTGGCAATCCGAATGGTCAAAGAGTTGCAGGATTATCTCGGCGACATGCATGACTGCGATGTCTGGACAGAGTTCCTGCCGATTTTCCTGAAAGAAGAAGAGGAGAAGAGTATCGCTTACTTTGGAAACACTGCCTTTGTTGCGGCGGTTCGTCCGGGACTTGAGAATCTTGAAGTCGACCGTGCGGAAAAACGCTCGAAGCTGCATGCTGATGTAAACGTGTTCTGGAAAAAGAACGAAGGACTCTGGGACCAGTTCGAGAAAAATCTGATCAAGCCGCTCGAAGATCTCAGACTTCAGACACTCTCACTACCGAAAGGAGTTGCTTCGATCGCCTTCTTTGCTGACATTCATGCAAACCTTCCAGCACTTTCGGCAATCATCGCGGACGCAAAAAGTCGGGGATGTGAGACCTTCATCTATGCAGGAGACGTCATCGGGTTTGGACCGTTCCCCGAACAAACCATGCGAACACTTGCGTCCGCGAACGCAAACGGTGTCTGCGGCAACGCAGAAGAAGCAATTCTTCTTGCAGGGAAAGTAAAGGAGTGTCCGAAGGAGTTTGATCCCCGCAGGTTTGTTCTCCACAAAAAAACCTGGAAGAAACTCTCGCCCGCTTCCCGCGCCGAACTCGCAGGGCTTCCTGCCGAGATACGATTCCTGTGGGAAAATCTGCGAATCGTCGTGGTGCATCATCCGAAGTCATTTGAAAACGTCTGTTCCGAGACCTCAGACGCACAGCTTGAACAGCTGGCTGCTGAAACTGACGCGGATGTTATCATCTGCGGTCACACCCACCGGCCGTTCGCCAAAAAAGTTCACGGTGTCTGGATCACCAACACCGGCGGCGGCGGGAGATCGGGAGATGGAGACCTTCGTGCGTCATATCTTCTCGCAACAAAAGATCCGTTCACCCTTCATCACATCCGGGTTCCCTACAACATTGAAGAGACGCTTGCCCGTCTTGCAAAGAACAAAGAACTCACCGCAATGTTTGGGGCAGGGCTTGACTTTGACGAAGCAGCAGACGCTGCGGCAGGAAATATGCCGGAGCTGACGAAAATGCCGCAGACCGTTTCCGTAACTTCAGCAGAAGAGGACAAATGACCGACAAAATAGTTGCATTCATCGATATCGGCACGAACTCCGCACGACTGCTGGTCGTTTCCATCAGTCCAAACGGTGCGTATCATATGCTGAGCAGAATCAAAGACATCGTTCGGCTCGGTGAGGATGAGTACATCTCAGGCGTTGCAAAAATTATGCCGGAAGCAATCGACCGTCTGGTTCTTGTGCTGAAACGGTTCGTTGATCTTTCGAGAACCTTCGGCGACGCAGAGTTTGTCATGATGGCAACGTCTGCAATGCGGGAGGCAACGAACGCTCAGGAGATTGTTGATCAGATTCGATCAGATCTCGGTCTTGAGATTCAGATCATCAGCGGCAAAGAAGAAGCAAGACTGATTCATCTCGGCGTTGCGGCAGGCATGAGTCTTGGGAACGATCAGGCGCTGTTCATCGACATCGGCGGAGGGTCCACCGAGCTCATCGTTGGCGGTCAGTACTCGTACTCAACGCTGGAAAGCATGCAGCTTGGCGCAATCCGAATCACGAATCAGTGCATCAAAAAGAATTTTTCCGGAGCACTGCCGCAGAAGAAGCAGACCAAGATGATGAACCGGATTATGACAGTCGCAATGCCTGCCCTTCAGAGAATATCCGAGCATCCGTTTACGCGTGCAGTCGGCAGTTCAGGCACCACCATCAACCTCGCAGAGATTGCGCAGCGTCTCTATCATGCAGAGGAGAGCAGCGAAAAACTTGTTCTGCTTCTTGCGGACCTCGACAAACTGTTCACGTATCTGAGCTCCTTGTCGCTTGAAGAGCGGAGAAGGGTTCCCGGCATCAATCCGGAACGTGCGGATATCATTCTTGCGGGAGCGGCGATTCTTCTTGCGGTGATGAAGACCCTGAAGATCCCGCAGCTGGAGATCAGCGACCGGGGCTTACGGGAAGGAATCCTGATGGATTATCTTGCAGTGATACCGGGAACTCCCCAGTCTGAGCAGATGCCGGTAAAGGATGCAAGTATTCTGCAGCTTGGACGCTACTGCCGGCTTGAGGAGGATCATGCGAAAGCTGTGCAGAAAAATGTGCTCACGATGTTTGACTCTGCCAAACTCTGCGGTCTGCACAACTACGGGGCATGGGAGCGGGAGCTTCTCGCAAACGCTGCCTGGCTGCATGATGTGGGAGACTTTCTCTCGTTTATCGGCCATCACCAGCATGGCGAGTACATTATCCGCAACACCGAGCTGCTTGGTTTTGATCAGCGGGAGATTGAGATCATGGCAAAGATTGTCCGCTATCACCGCAAAAAACTTCCCGGACGAAAGGACTCCGAGTTCGGATCGCTGAGTATTGAGGATCGTGACAGAGTCCGAAGCATGGCAATATTTCTGCGGACTGCTGAACTTCTGAACCGCAGCCATGCGGTCTCGGTGACGGATGTGTATTACTCCTGCAAAGGAGGCGACGCAACGCTCAATGTTGCGGCGCCGGAAAGTTCGGATCTGACGCTGGAGCTGATGAGTCTTGCGCCGGAAACGGCACTGTTTACGAAGGTGTTCGGTAAGAAGCTGACCGTGCGCAGGGTGTAAACTTTTTTTTCTTTGGTTTTATTTGGAGTAACCACGGAATGCACGGAAATTTCACGGAGCTTCACTGAAAAAATCAAAATGCACGGAGAACGCCTGCGGCGCCGGAATGCACGGAATTTTTTTGGAAATTGTATTGTGTTTATACAATGATTCGTTTGATCTCAGCTCCCGGAAAATGATTGAAGTTGATGAGAAATCCTAATCGATATCCGGTAAGTCGGAGGTAATTGTGAAGTTGCGCTGTATGTATGCCAGTAAGAGAGTCGACTGCCTTGATTTCAAGAATTATTTTGTCATAGCAAATGAGGTCAGGACGATATGCTTGCTGAAGTTTCTTTTCTTTGTAGATTAGAGGAAGGGACTTTTGGGAGTCAAAGGGAATATTTTTCCTCAAAAATTCTTCTTCCAGACACTCCTGATATACAGCTTCCAATAAGCCGATTCCCATTTCCCGATATACTTCGTATATGGCGCCGCGAATCTCATAGGATTCTGATTCATAGAGCAATTTTTCCTCCATGAGAGTAAAAATGTTCTAACGAACAATAATTCTTCCGTGCATTTTCTCCGTGAAGCTCTGTGAAATTTCCGTGCATTCCGTGGTTACTCCAAACGAAACCGCCTACAGAAAATTCCTTTTTCTTATGCTATTTCATACCGCGGACCTCCTATTCCAAGCAAAAAAATTCAGTAAAATCCCATACTCAATCAGATAGAATATAAAGCCAGCCCCCATAATATACAGTAAAGATATGGACGAAGAAGTTCACGCACTCAATACCAATACGCGGCAAAAGGGGGCAAAAGTTGCAGACATATCTCCGGAAGCACTGGACTACAGCGATCTCAACCAGAAGTTTACTCAGATGTCTGAAGAAGTGAGACTGCTTCACAAAGAAAACGAGTCTCTCAATAAACTTCTCCGATCGGTTCGTGCGGAAAACGAATCACTGCGTACTGACAACAACCAGATCAGAATGGACAACGCCCAGCTGAAGAAGGAAAACTCCCAGCTCAAGCGTCTGCCGCTGTTCGTCGCGGTCGTCTTAGAAAAACTTCCCGGCAAAGAGCTCTACCTCCGCCAGCAGGGAAACAATCAGGAGTACGTAACCGTTGCAAGCGAAGAGATCTACAAAGAAGTAAAAGCCGGAACAAAAGTTGCGGTCAACAACACCCTTTCCGTAGTCAAAGTTCTCGGCAGCACGGTTGACTCAAGGGTCAAGGTCATGGAGCTTGACACAAAGCCCACGATCACGTTCGAAGATGTCGGCGGTCTCAAAGATGAGATCCTTGAGGTCCGCGAGGCGGTCGAGTTCCCGCTGACGCGTCCGGAGTCGTTTGAGCGGTTCGGCGTTGTTCCTCCCAAAGGCGTTCTGCTCTACGGCCCTCCCGGAACCGGCAAGACCCTGATTGCAAAAGCAATTGCAAACAATGCCGGCGTGCCGTTCCTCAGAATGGCAGGCTCTGAACTCGTCCACAAGTACATCGGTGAAGGAGCCCAGCTTGTCCGCGACCTCTTCCAGATGGCACGCGACATGGCAGCCGCGAACGGCGGAGTTGTCGTCTTCATCGATGAGATCGATGCGGTTGGCAGCATGCGGACCAACGACGGAACCTCAGGCTCTGCCGAGGTTCAGAGAACGTTAATGCAGCTGCTTGCCGAGATGGACGGCTTCAACAACCGCGGAAACATCAGAATCATGGCAGCGACCAACCGGCCTGACATGCTGGACGCAGCACTTCTCCGGCCCGGGCGATTCGACCGGCTGATCAAAATTCCGGCGCCCGATGCAGAGGCAAGAATGCAGATCTTCCGGGTCCACACCCGCAAGATGGCAGAGATGGGTTCTCTGGTCGGCATTGATTACGATGAGTTGGTGCATCTGACGGAAGGTCTGACCGGCGCTGAGATTGAAGCAATCTGCCGCGAGGCTGGTATGCTTGCGATCCGCGACGAGGCCGAGGTCATCGATGAGGGACGATTCATTGCAGCGATCCGCAAGATCCGTCATCAGGACAAAGATGATGAGCGTCCGGATATAATGTATCTGTGAGATGTTTCTGATCTGTATCGGAAAGCCGGGAGTGGATCTGTATCGGACTTTGTCTGATTCAGAAACCAGCCGGCATATTTTACGTTTTTATCATCCGAAGGAGCTGGAGTTCGGCATCTCGGTTGAGGTGGCGACCGTGTCGAGCGGACTTGCTTTGATGAGCGAGCTGCGGTGGTATGCGATGCGGTATATGCAGGATGTGCTGTTTGAGGATGCCGAGCACGGGGTGTTTCTTACGCAGAAACTTTCGCGTGAGGCGTACGACTCACGGTCGGTGACGTTGTCAAACGAGTGGGATACCCGCTACCGCATCTGTGTGACCGAAGACTGCGGAGTTATCCGGCTTCCTGAGGGAGTGCCCGAACCGGACACGGTCGTGCGGACGTTTGTGGTCTGGGGACTGCCTGAGGAGCATCCGTAATTTTTCTTCGTTAGATTAATACAGTCACAGGAAAATGGTATTAGATAATGGTAGTTCCCTGTCTGACCTGTACGGCGCTTGACAAGCACGAGTATAGTATGAATAAAGAATCCGGCAGCTACGAGTATCATGTGAGCTGCAGCCGCGGTATTGCGGTTCCCGACCCGATGCCCAAAGAGGGTTTTGTCTGCGAACAGTACGAAAATAAACTCGCGGTTCTGCCGAGAGTTCGCCGCAGCAGTTGTGCGGTTGAGATCCGCCGCGACTGAAAATATTTTTTGTGGGAATTTTTGATCATATTTTTTTCGCGTGGAAAAATAATTTCCACTGATGGAAAATCTATGGTGTGGTCAGTGTTTTCCTGCGAAGCAGTGAACAGGCCAAAGGCATGCGATACTTGGTTACCCAAAATACAACCACATAAAAAGAAATCTCAAAAAACGAATATCACAAGTTTTCCTAAACCTGTTCTGACTTCGCGAACAGAACTGTCTAAGCAAGACCTTTGATATGATTTCAGCACCAATAATTTCATCAGTTATGGCAATCCATCCGATCGATTACCGGTACGGTACTCCTGAAATGCGGAGCATCTGGAGCGAAGAGCATCGTTTTACCTGTCTTGTCCGTGCAGAGATTGCACTTGCCCATGCCGAGGCAGAAGTCGGCATGATCCCATCCGATGATGCGAAAATCATCGAACAGAACGCTCTCTCTGCATCCCTCCTTCGTGCAAAAGAGATTGAAGCCGAGATCAACCATGACACCATGGCGATGATTCGGGCAATCTCTGAAGTCTGCGGTGATGCCGGACGATGGATTCACTACGGGGCTACCTCGAACGATATTTTAGATACCGCAACCGGTCTGCAGCTCAAAGACGCATTCACCACGCTTGAGAAAAAGCTGGTTGCTCTCCTCACGGTGCTGCTGGACCGTGCCGGTTCAACAAAAAGTCTGGTCTGTTCCTCCCGCACGCATGGTCAACAGGGAGTTCCAACAACCTATGGTCTGCGGTTTGCCAACTGGGCATCGGAAGTCTCCCGTCACATCGATCGCCTGCGTGAACTTCGTCCGCGTGTTGTCGTTGGCCAGATGACCGGAGCGGTTGGTACGATGGCGGCGATGGGAACTCACGGTATTGAAGTGCAGGCTGCAATGATGAAGTATCTGGAGATCGGTTCGGTTGATGTATCCAGCCAGGTCATCTCCCGCGACCGATATGCCGAGTACATCTTCATGCTTGCAAACATCGCAACCACGCTGGACAAGATCGGTGTTGAGATCAGATCTCTGCAGAGAACCGAGATCGGCGAGGTGGAAGAGGCGTTCGGTAAGAAACAGGTCGGCTCGTCGACGATGCCGCACAAGAGAAATCCAATCAAGAGCGAACAGGTCTGCGGTCTTGCAAGAATTGTCCGTGCGATGATTGAGCCTGCCCTGCAGAATAATACTCTGTGGGATGAACGGGATCTGACGAACTCGTCATGCGAACGGATTACGTTTCCCGAGGCAACGATTCTCTGCGATCACTGTTTGAAGCTGATGACCGGAGTTCTGGAAAATCTTGTGATTAATCAGGAGAACATCAGAAGAAATCTTTTGATGCTGCATGGAATTACGCTTGCCGAGTCGGTGATGATTGAGCTGACCCGAAGAGGAATGCCGCGTCAGGATGCCCATGAGATCATTCGCGAGAGTAGTATGGAAGCCCTTGCCGCAGGAAAACCGCTGGCCGAGATTCTTTCTGCAAAGCATGATGTGGTGAAGTACGTGTCTGCTGAGGAGCTTGTCGGTCTCCTGAATCCTGATGCGTACATTGGTCTTGCCGAGGTTCAGGTGGACAATCTGATCAGAAAACTTGCGACGTACTGTTCGTTGTAATTTTTTTTATTTTTATTTTTTGTAATTGTGTTACGATGCGGTGAAAATATTTTGTCGGATTTTTTTCGCCTCAGGACACATAGACAATTTTCTGAACAGGAGTTGCATGGTAGTGAATATTTCGAATTACAACGTGATGTGATGAGACAAAAAAAATTTCGTTTCTTTTTTTCTGAAAAAATAAGTGAGCGGGCGAATTGTCTGCTGTTGGCGTATTATAAAAAATATCGGTCGAGTCAGTGTTGAGTGGACATGGTAAAGGGAAAAACGAAATCATTGTACAAAATAATCGGTTTCAGCAGGCATCTCCCAAGTGATGTGTGCATGGGGAGGATTGCGATGTTCCTTTTTCAGACACGAAAAGTGTCAGCCCCAGAATTGAGTGAATGGGAGGTGCCTTGTACTGCCGACACAGAACTCACTGCATGCCAATTCCAGGATTAATTCAAATCCCAATGGAAGAGAAATATATTGAATCCTAAGACAAGAGGAAATGACACTCGTACATTACACAGACAAAATCACACATATTTGAAAATAATTTGAAAAATAAGAAAGGATACATCCGCAAAAATATGAGGGAAAATCAGACATTACGAAATCTCAAAAAATTGATTAAATTTTTAAAAACATGCTAAATTTGATTGGTTCGACATTTCGCCCAATTTCCGGAGCAATAAACGATAGATTCATTAGGGATCTTATGCTAAATACTATTGTCTTAGGATATAACAAAATATTTTGGCAAAAAAAATACCAACTAAAAAGAAAAAATAATCATAAAACAAGAAAAATGACCAGATTCTATTCAAAAACCAGACAACAAAAAATTGTCGGAAAATAAAAAGAAAAAATCTATCCGCGAACCATCGCAGACAGAGCCGCAACAAACGCATTCATCTGCAGATACTCATTCGAACCCGCACGAATCGCAAGATCTGCGTCCGCAAACAACAGTGCCGCATCCGGCGTAAGCGTTCCCCGAAACGCTCCCCTGATAAGACCAAGCACCTCGGATCCTGAAAGCCCGTACTCGATCATCAGATTTTCCGCAATCTTTCGCGCCGCCTCATCATCCCCGCGTCTGCATGCATCAGCAACCGCATTCGCAAGCGTTCCGGTCTCGGTGTCAGAGAGCTCCGCAAGCTCCGTAACCCCGTGCAGCGCCATCAGCTCAAGCCACACCAGCGCACGGCGGAAGTCGCCGTCCGAACCAAGAATCAGCATCTCAAGACTCTCTTCAGACACTGCGCCAGGCACCCCCTCGCGGGCGAGAACTTCAAGCAGCCGCTTCTTCATCAGAGCACTTTCGATTGGCAGGAAGTAGAGCGGCACACACCGTGAGCGGATCGGCTCAATCAAAGAACTCATCGAGTTTGCCACAAACACAAACCTGCATGTCCGGCTGTACCGCTCCATAATTCTCCGAAGAGCAGCCTGCGCATCCTTCGGCAGATCGCCAGCCCCGTCAAAAATAATCAACCGGAACTCAGCAGACAGCGGCTTCAACGACGCATGCCACTTCACGATGTACTTGAAGTTCGCCAGCACCGACTTATCCTTCTGGTAGAGCGCGGTAAACCTATCGTTCTCCGAAAAATACGCATGGCCCTGCGAAAACATCACCGACACCGGCAGCACCGTTGTGTTCTCTGATGCAGACTCAGGATAAAATTCCCGCGAAAATGCCTCAAGGGCTGATGACTTCCCGCATCCTGATCTCCCGATAACCATTAAGTGTGGAAGATTGCCGCTTGCAGCATACGAACGCAGCTGACGGACCGCAGGCTCCTGACCAAGCACCTCATCAAACGTCTTTGGCCGGTACTTCTCAATCCAGAGCATGACGCAGCGTCTCCGCAATTGCCTCAACCGCTCCGGCGAGGAAATATTTTCCGTCAAACGACTCTGGCATCACCAGAGTATCCCCGGCCGCACGCAGCCTCCTACACTCGGCAGCAATGTTCGGCAGTGCCCGCGTGACCTCATCGATGATTGGGATCGTTGCCATCTTTGAGGTCCGGTCAAGAGGATTGAGATCAACTGTGATCACAATTTTACCCATACCGACCAGAGCCTCACACCGGTCGCCGTCCTCAAGCGGCACGAGCACAACGTCAGCGTCACCGATTCCCTCAGGTCGGCAGAGACCGCGGTCGTGCGGCAGCGGAACGCACCGCTCGACCGGTCCTTCGGAGACCACAACTCCCGCATCCTGCAAAACATTGGTCACCAGAGTAATCCTCTCCTCGGTTCGGTGAAACAGATTCACCTCAACCTCAGCGCCCGACGCCTGCTGAAGCTCCGCAATCTGTGGGGCCGCAAGAGCCGCAGTGTTTCCATTGATCGAAAGCACCGGATGGCGGGCTGCAAGAAGCACGCGGGCCGCGAGCTTCTCTGCCTCAAGAGCAACCGCCGGAGTTTTTTCCCCGATCAGATAATCAAATGCCTCGCCGCGTCCGTGGGAGGTCAGCCCCTCCATGGACACAACACCAGTTACAGCATGCTCGGCAAGCCGCTGTCTTGTCATAAGCGACTTATAGCGCGGATGACTTGTCGGAATATCAGACATACTTTACACCTCCAAAAGTATCGGGCCGTGCGGACAGACCTTCAAAGGAACCGCAGTCCCAAACCCTGATAAAATTTCAAAACCATCAGCTGCGGCAAACACGCCGCAGCCGAGCATCGTCATACTTGCGAGGATGCCTGCTTCATCGCAGGCATCAAGCACCGGACGAATTCGTGCGGGAATAAGACCGCTTGCCTCGGCAAACTGCCGGGACTTCATCATGAACTCCGTAAACGTCGCGGGTTCCCCGACAGGAAACGCCGCAGTGACCTGAGCCATTTTTTCGGGCGAGCCGATAACGTCAGGAGTGAATATCGACCCAAACGTGACTGAACATATCTCAGCGCTTGGGAAAAACCGGCTGTTCACTCCGAAAATTCCTGGAGCATTTCGGACCGCAACCCCTCCGCCGCTTGCCGCCGCCACATCACCAAGGCCGGTGTTGTGCGCAACCTCGGTCTCATGAGCGAGTTCTGAGATCGCTTCAGCACTCATGCCAAGTTCAAACACCGCGTTTGTCGCAGTGAGTGTTGCAAGAATTGCCGCAGCACTCATGCCAAACCCTGCACCAATCGGAAGACCGGACGTTGTCTCAACTTTTGCACAAACTCCAAGACCGGAAAGCAGTTCTTCGATGAGACCTGAGCCGTAGCTGATCAGGGATTCGCCGTCAGGCGTTCGGTCGGTGACAATGACCGAAGTTTTCGGAGAAGGAGTTACCGATGCGGTAACGCCGCGGTCGATCACAATGCCTGCGCCGCAGCTGCCGGTGGTCTTCGGCGAGTCACCGTCGATGCGTTTGAAGTATCCCGAGATATGGCCCGGCGCAAAAGCTACAGCAGTTCCTTCCATAATTCCCGAGCAATTTCTGCTTTACTGCCGGAGACCGTCCGGCTCGCATGTTTCTTCATCAGCAGATACTCTCCCGACAGGGACCCCATCACGACAGGCTTGTTTGCCGCAACAAGAACAACATCCTCTTCTTCGAGAAGTTTCTCTGCCTCGGCAACCGCGTTTTCGCCAAGCTTGAACCCGACAATTTTGATTCCCTGGTGGTACAGACGGGAGATCAGTTTCGGCTGCGGTGTAAGCCTGAGATCGCATGCCTCACCGCTTGGAATTTTTCCCGCGGTGCGGGCCGGTGCAAAATCTGAGATCGCCGCAGCACTGATATAGATATCCGGCTTGTGCTCGGCAACCTCGCGAATGACCGCCTCATGCATATCGCAAGCGCTGGTGATGCAGATGTTCCGAACATTCGGGACCACGCCGTGGACCGCGGTGTTTGCAACAACCGCCACCTCGGCACCAAGCCGGAACGCTTCAAGCGCAAGGGCGCGTCCCATCGTCCCTGAGGATCGGGTGGTCAGAATCCTCACATCATCAACCTCCTCACGGCAGGAACCGCTCGTGATGAGGACACGTTTTCCTGCGAGCGGACGCGTTGCGACCGCACGTTCCGCATACAGACAGATCTCTTCGATGCCGGCAATCTTTGCCTTCTCCTCTTCCATCCTTGGTGGAACCACTTCGATCTGCATCGAGCGAAGCGTCTCAATATTTTTGATCACAGCCGGATGGCGGTACATCGACTCATGCATCGCAGGGACAACGACGACCGGCATTCCTCTGCCGACCGCAGTCGTTGCAAACGTGGTGACAATGGTGTCATCAATACCGCAGGCGATTTTTCCGATCGTGTTCGCGGTTGCCGGTGCAATGAGAAGAAGGTCGGCTTCCCCGCCTTCTCCGCAGTAGAGGACATGCTCGACCATGCCGGTGATCTTCGTCAGCGCCGGTCTCGCGCACGCATAGGTCAGCGCATCAGGGTGGATGATGCCGCATGCCGCAGGACTCAGGATGCCAATCACTTCAGCGCCGCGCCGCCGCAGCTCGTGAGCGAGTTTCACGGTCTCAACAGCGGCAATGCTGCCCGTGACCGCAAGCACGATCCGTTTGTGTTCAAGCGTCCGGTTCATTTCAGTTCAACATCCCATACGCAGTGCCAGGTGCGGCTCGCGTACTTCTTTACTTTATGTTCGCTGAGAGAATACCTAAAGCCTGCCCCTTCGACAGCAGCGGCAACCGCGTCCGACCGGTCGCCGACCCCGTGAACATGTAGAATAGTCCCGGGGGCTGCATGAGCAAGAGCGTGCGGAAGAAAATCAATCGCGTCAAAGTGTCCCATCAGTATCCGGTCGTAGGTGCCGGAAAGCAGATCGCGGCAGTCGCCGCACTCTGCATGAACACTGCGGTGAACCGCGTTGTCATGAAGATTTTTGATCAGATACATGAACGAGACGCGATTGATCTCCATCGCATGCACCTCGGCTCCCTTGAGTGCGGCGTTGAGGGTGAAGTAGCCGATGCCGGCAAACATGTCGGCAACTTTTTCGCCTGACCGCACGAGAGACCGCAGCCGCATTTTTTCGCGCCGGTTGCCTTGCGAGAACATGATCTCTGCAGGGTTGAGCGTGTAAAAAATTCCTGCTTCACAGAAGCTGACGTCATGCGGTTTTCCGTAGAGGACAGCAGTTTCCGGCAGCCGCATGACACCTGCATGTTCCTGTAGGTGAAGAATGCAGGAAGGGTGCTCCCATGCGATGAGGTCGTCAAGCTGGTCAGCAGTCGGTGCCGCTCCGTGCAAAAGCAGGGTGTCGCCGAGTCGCTGGTAGCCGGGGCCCTTGTACGGCGTCCGGTCAGGAATCTCAAGATCGTACGGCAAGCCGTCCAGAACCGGAACATAGGCGTACTCGCCGTCGCAGTAGATGCTGCGGCTGTTGTCGCGCCAGGGTTCAGTCCTGGATAGATTCGGCAGCGAACTCTTCAATATCCTGCGGACTTTCATTGGATTTGCCTGCCGGAATCAGCTGGTCTTCGTCACGCACAAAGAGAACAGAGTCTCCGATGTCGGCGTCAATCCATGCATGATCCGGCATTTCTGCGGTTTTCTGGGTGACAGGGTCAAGCACGCCGAGGATGCCTGCGTCACGGTAGATGACCATCGCGGTTTCCGCGGTTCTGATGTTTCCAAAAAGGGGATCATCCACATCCTCGCGGAAGTTGCGGGACTGGCCGGTCTTTAGGTCGCGGACGAAGAGCATGTCTTTGGTCTGGCGGAGAATCTGGAAGTAGTCGCGGCCGTGTCTGATGATGTCGCCGCGGGAGAAACGCGGCAGCCGAATTGAGTAGGTGACGCGGTAGAGTTTGATGCCTGCTTTTTCACCGACGAGTTTCGGATGCGTGGTAAAGGACCCGCCGAGCGCACCGCAGATGTCAACAGAGATTGCGTTGCCGATCGCTTGTGAGCTGAAGATGATGTCAAGCCCGTCTTTTTGTTCGTCGACGTCGGAGACGAAGGATAAGCGGTCGCCTGCGGTCTGGAGCTGGTCTTCAATCTGGTAGGCGATCTCGGCAGCTCTCCGGAGTTCGTAAGGCGTGGGTTTTCTTCCGTTTGCACGCACCTGAATGATGCCTTCGTAGTAGCTGCCGGAGATTCTGCAGCAGCGGTCACACTGTTCACGCGCCCAGACGATTTTGATCTTTTCGGTGACTTCGACCGGTACGCCGTAGAGATTTCCTGATACGAAGACGGTGGCAATGGATCGGTTGACGCTGATGTCCACGATATGGATATCTTTCTGGATATCACGGAGATCTTTGTGCAGGGATATTGCGCCGCTCACAAGGTTGTAGGCGAGTTCTTCACGGTCGACCGGGCAGTCGGTCCAGAGGCCGGCGGTTTTGGTGGAGCCGCAGGTCGGGCAGTAGGTGCAGATGACGCGGGGTTCCATTGTTACCCAGACAGTATCTTTTACGCGGCATTTTCCGCAGAGCTCTCCGTTTTCCGACGGTGCTCCGCATTTGGGGCAGAATCCTGAGGTGAGGGTCATTGTTTAGAGTCCGTAGATTTGGGTGTGAGGGATGTCGCCGATCATGATGCAGCACTGTTTGTCAATGAGTCCTGCGGCGATGGCGAGTTCACATACACGTTTTCCGATGAGGTTGGCATTTGCTGCGGAGGTGAGGGCGGCGAGGACTGCGGCTTCGTCGACAAGCGTGTTGCCATAGAATCCAGGGTCGACGATGATGTCACAGGCAGGGCAGGTGAGCGTGGTATTGAGTAGTTCGCGGTCACAGACTGCGACGACCTCACCCTGTCCCGGGATATTGTGGATTTTAAGATACATTTCTTAGTGTATGTATTGGGTGCGGACAATAATTACATTATTGCATTTGGGAATAGGTTTGATGCCGAGCGCCAACTGCTGTGCAGGGTTGCGCCAAGTAAATGTCGATGTATTATTGGTAGTTTTAGAGATGAAGAGTAATACTCGTCTTACGCCAACCTGCCAACCTATAATATAATTTTTGTCTGATTCTTTTGGGGATATTATATATACTGAATCTTGGGTCTATGGGTGTGCTAAGATTTCATTTTAGGTTGGCAGGTTGGCGTGCTCGAATATTTCGGTTTGGTTTGTCTATCAGAGTGAGTAAATGCGTGACAGGTTGGTGCCAACTATGCACTCTCACAAAAAGATTTAGTTACTTTTTTTGAAAAAAAAGTAAATGGGCAAGCGATAAGCGTGGCCTCGTGTGAAAAGAAAACCGCAAATCCACGCAAATCTCGCCCTTCGGGCTCCACAAATCGCATTTGCGAACCGTCGCTCTCATCCCGCCGGATTCCGGCGGGCTCGTTGCTATCGCAACCGCGACTGCAAATGCTGGGCGGCGCCAGTCGGGCGCCGCCATAGGTTAAATGGATCGCATCCGAAGTGAGGACAATCTGAAAGTTTCAGACATAATGACACACCATGAATATTATCCGATAAACAACAGGCGGCGCCCGACTGGCGCCGTCCAGCGTTTGCCGTCGCGGTTGCGATAGCAACGAGCCCGCCGGAATCCGGCGGGATGAGAGCGACGAAATAGCAAACGCGATTTGCGGAGCGAGCATCAGCGAGCGAGATTTGCGTGGATTTGC